>DATMHB010000494.1:0-3557 GCA_035555175.1 Flavisolibacter sp.
TTCGTGCGTGGGTGTCCTGAAAGGGGACCGTGCACAGTTTCTCTATTGCGAAGTTTCCTGAAAGGATTCGAAGTTCCTTTTTCCAACCTTTTGTCTTGAAACAAAAGGTGGAGCCAAAAGTTCAAGCCGATTCAATGCGCATGATGCACTAAATCCAAAGGCCGCCTCTTTTGAATCGGCGCTCTGCAGCACTCTGAATCTGGACGGTCTTTAATTCAAAGACTCCTATTCGTGCTATGCGACGCAACGAAAGGCGCTGTATTCCGTTAGGCCTTCTTTAAAGAATAACTGTCGTTAAGATACCCACGGAAATAAGGCGCTGGACCAGATCCTCTGTTCGAAGAGCGGGTAGTGGGCATTTCGACATTTAATGCTTTAATGCAGGCAGCGCTATTGCTCCGTAAGAATGATAGCGTTCGTATAGTAAGCTTTCTGCTTTAGGATTTTTGAATTTTGAATTTTGACTTTTGAATTTGTATTGCGCCTTTGCGATCTTAGCGCCTTTGCGCGAAACATTCGCTTACGGGCAGGCCGCGGCGGGATGAATTTTGATATCTTCTCAAAACTTCACGGGAGTATCTCTCGAATCTGCGTACGCCTTTCCGAAATCAAGCGCCTTCGCCTGTGCGGCAACGAATCGAATGCCCTGGAAAATATGCTGTACATAAACCGGATCCTCGTAGTCCCTTTTATCGTGGCCCAGCACTGTGCACCATGTATGTCCACCGTCAAAATCATAGGCCCATGCGGCGGGATAGAGATCGCCAAATGTGCCTGCATTCTTGATGATGAGATTTTTCTGCGTTGTATCTGAAACATTGAGTGATGTAAGATCATGTGCGAGGAGCACCTTTGGTCCCGGATATAATTCCTTTGCGAAATAACATTCATCTTCCTTCGACCATTCTTTCGGAAGGCCCTTCATCGAAGGGTGCGAGGGATCGATCACCTTCACCGTAAACCTTTGAAATTTTGCGTGCCACGCGAAAGTCCCGCCGAGCATCATCTTGAACCATTTCCAGTTTCTTTCTGTTCCTGTAACAGAGTGAATGCCTACGAATCCGCCACCTGCTTCAATGTACCGCCTGAAGGCGAGGCGCTGGCCGTCATTATCAAAAACGTCATTGTTGGTGCTGGGAAAGATCAGCAATGTGTATTGCTTCAGGTTGCTTTCGGTCATCACCCCAGTATTACTGGAAGTATCAACTTTAAATCCATACTTCGCGCCCAGTTTCTGAATACAGCTCACGGCACTGGGAATATTATCGTGCACATAACCTTTTCCGTTTTTTGTATACACCAGCACTTTCACTTTTTTCCAGTTCACATTATCCTGTGCCAGTACGGGACGGGTCGTTGCCATGAGCAAAGCACAGCAGAATAATCCTTGCAAAATAGATTTCATAATAGAGGTTGAATTATTAAAGGCGTTTGATTGTAATGACGGGCGGTTGGGCAAAATCTTTCCAGGCCAGCTCAGCCTTTTCTTTTGAACACGCATCATTGAACACAAGGAACCTGTACCTAAGCAAATAATCTTTGCCCGGACTGAGGAGCCAATTCATATTCTTGGTAGGAGAAAAATTCAGGAAGACATCTCCCCTCTTGTTCATGTCCTCAGGCCACACGCGCAACGGCTCCGGGTAATTGTAATTCGTAGGGCAGGACATCATCACCAGTCCCGCCTGATCATTCTTAACCGCACCCTGCACCATACACCACCGGGCTCTCGACCCATCGGCTTCTTTGCGCGTTTTTCCTTCCGAAGTTAGTACGTTGCTGTTGTCGCGGTTCCATTCCTCGGTGGCCCTAAGGCCCAATCCGCCGTACCGGTATTCCAGTAGTTCTACCGGACTGGACGAAGCGCAGTTCAATTGCACGGTGATGTCCATGATATAATAGTTCTGATCTGCTGCCTGCTCATATATTCTTACTGTCTGAACTTCGTTAAGTGCCACCTTCTCTCCTGCTTTTTGAAAGGCCACATGCTCGTGCAGTGCTTTGAATTCGGCATAAACAGGACCCGAAGTCCTTGAGATGAAATTTGCAAATCGCACGGTGCCCTGCTTTCTTGCAAGGTTCCAGAAGTCGACCGAATCGCCCTCGAACAACACTTCGGTCCATGGATTCCAAAGCCCCCAGTGGTGATAATGATCCGGTGCATGAACTCTGGTAAGCTCCTGCCCTCGTGGCGACCATAGCGGATGTATGAAACCACTTCTCCTGTACACCGTATCCACGCCGGGCGGAGGATACATGGTGGCATAATTATACTGCAGCAGGTTATGATGACGGCTGCTGATCAACAAGTGTCCGTTTTCGTCTTTAAGGCCTACCACTGATGAAGGCTCGCGGGAATTGGATCTGATCAGTTCATACACCCTCGTCTTTTGTTGGTTCTCCATCGGATCGATGATCCAGTAAAGCATTCTGTTTCCATTCAATTCTATCTGGCAGTCAACTTTTCGCTGCAATCCTTTGGTGACCTCTACCAACTGCAGCACACTATCGGGAAGGTCGGTAACACCGTCCAGACTAACATGTACAGGCAGTTCCAATGGTACCTGCCTCGTACCGACCTGCACTTCAAAGCGGGCAATGCGTTGTGCACCTGCGTGAATAGACATCATCATTAATGACAAAGCCAGTGCAAGAATTTTCGGGGAGCCTGCCATGTTCATTGAGTTGAGCTGGTCGTTTTATTTGCGAGTTCAAGCGCCGTGGTCGTAGTGTAATACTTGGCGATCATATTCGGAACCTCCCACGCAGGAAGCTTTCCTTCCTTAAAATATTTAAGGAAGTTTTCAGTAACGCGGGCGAAGTGCGATTCGTGACCTTCACGGTATTTTTCAGGTATCATAACTTCCCAACCTGCAGCCGTCTTCCTGAGCTCGACGCCTTGGTATTTTGCCTGGATGGTCGCGAGCGCATTTGATAATGACTTTTCATATGCGGCATCTGACGTTACAACCGGTTCAATGTAAAGCGCCGGCTTGTATCCCTGCTCCGCACCCTGACGGATCACAAGATTTGTCCTGGTGCCGCGCATGATCGAATAATGAGTATCGCCGGCACCTTCAGGCGCCTTATATTTCCAGATCACAGAAACTTTTGCATGCACCCCTTTTATTTCGTAATTGATCTCACCGTTGCTGTAAACCTGCAGCACCGTGTCGCTGACCATGTCTTTTTTCAGATAATCCGGAAACCCATTTAATCCGGTGAGGTTATTGAATTGAGAGCGGGTCATCTCCGTGGGCCAACGCTTTGCCGCCGTAACCCGAATGTCCTTCCGATAATCTAGGGCCTGTTCGGGGAAACATTCCCATTGCACAAGGTCCACGAGGTGGGTGGTAACGTCAACAATTCCCTCTCCTTCCTGCGTCACATCCATGAACCACGGTGGCCGGGTGAGTGCGGCACCTGATACGTATTTGAAAAAATAGTGTACGCTTTCCTTGGTTACTGCAGGTTGGTCCGTGGTTCCTTGTTGGAGGTGTCCAAACAGTTCGGGCATCTGAGCAAGCATGCGCTGTAAAATGGTAGTGATCTCGAAT
>DATMHB010000495.1:0-3297 GCA_035555175.1 Flavisolibacter sp.
ATGGTATGGAGTATCCGATGATCTGCTTCAACAACGGAAGGACGAACAAGGATGGAACCTATAGCGAGCAAACGAAGTATGCAATGATCGGCGTGATCACGCACGAAGTAGGCCACAACTTCTTCCCCATGATCATTAACAGCGATGAGCGCCAGTGGACGTGGATGGACGAAGGACTCAACACTTTCGTTGAATACCTTACCGAAGAATTGTTCGACAATAAATATCCATCGCGCCGAGGGCCGGCCTTTACGATCACCGACTATATGAAACTGCCGAAGGACCAGCTGGAGCCCATCATGACCAATTCTGAAAATATTATCGGCTTTGGTCCGAATGCCTATTCAAAACCTGCTACAGGTTTGAACATTTTACGCGAGACCGTGATGGGCCGCGAATTGTTCGATTACGCATTTAAAGAGTACGCGCGCCGATGGGCGTTCAAGCATCCACAGCCGGCGGACTTCTTCCGCACCATGGAGGACGCGAGCGGCGAAGATCTGGATTGGTTCTGGAGAGGATGGTTCTATGGAACAGATGCCTGCGACATTTCTCTTGATTCGGTAAAATATGCAAAGGCAGACCTCAATGCCCCGCCGCCCGAAGGGCGCACCATGATGCAGTCCCTCGCAAAGCCACAGGTGAATTCATTTGAAGACGTATCGAAAGTGCGCAACCGGCAGGACCAGAATATTAAATTCCTCACAGACAGGGATACTTCTCTCCGCGATTTTTACTGGAGATACGATCGTGGCATCGAGCCTTATGATACGGCGAAGTACGCTTCTACTTTTACACCGACTATTGAAACGATGACGCCCGAAGAAAAACAAAAGCTGGAAGGAAAAAATTTCTATGAGTTGACCTTCAGCAACAAGGGTGGATTAGTAATGCCGATCATTGTAGAGTGGACTTTTAAGGACGGCACAAAAGAGATCGATCGGATTCCCGCACAGGTATGGAGGTATAATGAGAACAAAGTGACGAAGTTCTTTGTGAAGGACAAGGAAGTCACTTCCATCAAACTTGACCCGATGCGCGAAACGGCCGACATCGATGAATCGAACAATACCTGGGGCAATGTACCACAGGAGCCCACGCGGTTTGAAGTTTTCAAAATGAAGCAGGCCGCCCGCGGACAATCGCAGGGAACCAACCCTATGCAGAAAGCACAAGAAAAGAGAAAAGCTTTTTAAAATTTTTAATATGCGAAAGAAGCCACCTCCTTTGCGGGGTGGTTTTTTTGTGCGTGTCTCCGGGCGAAAAATTCATCCCGCGCGGCATGACAAATTCAAAATTCAAAAGTCAAAATTAAAAAATCCTAAAGCGGGACGTTTACTACACGGACGTAATAATTCCTACGGAGCAAGAGCTTAGACTGCATTAAAGCATTAAAGGTCGAAATGCCGGCTACCCGCTCTTCGAACAGAGGATCTGGTCCAGCGCCTTATTTCCGTGGGTATCTTAACGACATTTATTCTTTAAAGAAGGCCTAACGGAATACAGCGCCTTTTGGTCCGTCGCATAGCACGCAGAGGAGACTTCGAATTAAAGACCTTCGAATAACAGAGTGGTGCAGACCGCCGATTCATCAGAGGCGGCCTTTGGATTTAATGACTGGCGCGCATTGAATCGGCTTGAACTTTTGGCTCCACCTTTTGTTTCAAGACAAAAGGTTGGAAAAAGAAAATAACAACCTTTAATGAAACTCCGCAATAGAGAAACTGTGCGGGGGGTCCCGCCGAAGGCGGAGACTCGCGGGCAAAGAAAAAAAGAAATACAAATCCTTTAAGATAGGAAACGATAAACTCAGCCTTTGCGCTCTTCGCGGCTTTGCGACTTTGCGCGAAAACCTTTGCGCGAAAACCATTGCGCAAAACCCTTCACCCGCCGGGCGAACCAAATATTTAAACAAAGTGTTATTTTCATAAACTTCATTCAATACTGATGGAACCTCTAATCATAGCAACCGCGCAATTTGAACATAAAAGTGGCGACAAGCAATACAATCTTGACGTCATCGAAACATTGACAGCGAAAGCCGCAGCAGACGGAGCAAAGATCGTCTGCTTCCACGAATGCTCCATTTCGGGCTACACATTTGCCCGGCATCTTTCGAAAGAACAAATGCTTGATCTGGCAGAGCCGGTTCCCGGCGGGCCATCAGTAAAAAAATTGCAGCAAATCGCAGCAAAGCATGGCGTCGCCATATTTGCCAGTCTTTTCGAAAAGGATGCAGAGAACAGGATCTATAAAGCCTGCGCTTGTGTGGACGGCAATGGGCTCGTTGCACGCTTCCGAAAATTGCATCCCTTCATCAATCCGCACATCACCCCGGGCAATGAATATTGCGTTTTCGAACTGTATGGATGGAAATGCGGTATTCTCATTTGCTATGACAACAATATCATTGAAAATGTCAGAGCTACAAACCTGCTTGGCGCAGACATTATTTTCATGCCCCACGTTACCATGTGTACGCCTTCCACAAGGCCCGGTGCAGGCTTTGTCGACCCTGCGCTGTGGCACAACAGGGAATCCGATCCCACTTCGCTCCGGCTGGAGTTTGATGGCATGAAGGGAAGGGCTTGGTTGATGAAATGGTTGCCGGCACGCGCTTATGACAATGCGGTCTATGTTGTATTTTCCAACGCCATCGGCATGGACGATGACCAGCTAAAGAATGGATGCTCTATGATCATCGATCCCTTCGGGGATATCATTGCCGAATGCAGGAAACTCGGCAATGACGTGGTGACGGCTACCATAACACCGGATAAATTACAACAAGCAGGCGGCCATCGCTACAAAAACGCGAGAAGGCCGCAACTGTACAAGGACATTATCGGACAAGCGCACAAGGCGCAGCAAAAGGTAGTATGGCTAACGCCGGAAGATGATTGACGGATCTACAGAGTTGCAGTCACGGCTCCTTAGGCCAAGAGGAGAAGAATGGTCGGAAAAAATTTCCAACGGCGAGCAAAAGACTTGTCCCTGCTGATAATAATTTCCAATGAATGAAATGACCATGTTCATAAGAGAAGCACTTTTATCTGATATTCCCCGACTCTCGCTGATCCGCAATTCAGTGAAAGAAAATGTGCTTTCAAAGCCTGACCTCGTCACGCACAAAGACTACGAGGCATATCTGTGCAGGCGCGGCAAGGGATGGGTTTGTGAGCTGAATGATTCCATCGCGGGCTTTGCCATTGCGGACCTTCAGGATCATAACATCTGGGCGCTGTTCGTAATGCCCGCCTTCGAACGCAAAGGCGTTGGAAGAATGCTACACGACTG
>DATMHB010000496.1:0-7105 GCA_035555175.1 Flavisolibacter sp.
ACACGGAAACAACCTGTAAATATCATTCGTAGGCCGCAGCGCTGCATGGGCGTTGTGCGCATCAATGAGAATGCGTTCCACATCAAGTCCGTTGTAGTCGGCAAACAATAAATGCGAAGCATAGTAACGGCCGCAAACGAATGGATGAAAATTTTTTGTTGGTTTCGTTTTTACAAGTTCGGCAAAATGTTTTCTCAGAGACGGCCCGTCATTCGAAAGCCACGCCCTCAGGCAAAGAATAGAGTGCCCGAATACCTGAGCCTCGGGTGTTTTCTTTTCATTGAGATAATAGCGGATGCCTTCTCCGTAATGCCCATTAAGTTTGTCGATATGAACGAACTGTTCGAAGTAGTATTCCTGTCCGTTCTTTGTGCGCGCAATAGATCGTTGCAGCTTATCAATGAGTTCGGGATATTGCTGAAGAAATAAGACCGTTTGCCTCACAAGACCGAGAAAAGTTTCATCGATCGGTTCCTTTACAGTGGAAGTCTTGAAAAGCGCAACAATATAATCGTGTATGGCTTTCGCCTGGCCAGCATTGTTATTGGCCCTTGCTTTCCTCAGTGAGAGGATCTCTTCAACAGAATCAAATCCGCAATACCGTGAAAGGATGTTAAGTGTACTTGATGACGGAGGATAATCTGCTTTTACCAGTCCAAAGCAACGGCGCAGCGTATTTGGATTAATGCTGAATGAAGTCTTGAAATAGATGTCTTCGCAAAGCTGGATGCAGTCTCTTGACGTGCTGACCCTTTTGCCAAAGGTCTCTTCAATTTCTTCCACAAGTACCTGGAACAGTTCCGGTTTGCTTTTATAAGTGCTTTCCATGAAAGGCCACTGTTTAGTCTATAATTACGAATTGAACGGCCAATTATTATCAAAAACCGTTATGCTTAACAAAAAGCAACTCAGTAGGTCCTGAATAACATTTTTTTTGAAATTAATTTCCGGCCGGTTGGCTGGATGTTCTTTTTTGTTCAGAAAATTGGACGGTCCCGCATTCCGGATGATTGGACTTCAACGTGCAGCTTTTGAGCGGGGAATTGGTTACCCCAACATACTATTAGTTCTGCAATTAAAAAAATGAAAAACGCGTCTGAACGCTGTGGGACCGCCTTTCCTTTGGCAGGGTCATCTGTGCTTTTTATTCAAAATCAATTTACTGCACGCGATGATTATTTTCCGACCATATTTTAATATGACACGGTAATTAAGGCAAATGCTAAATAATAAATGGTAAACCCGACTCCCAACCTTAGGATAGTTGAATTGGAAAACCTGAGAGGGCCGCTTATAGATGAAAGAGTCAACGGTACAAACACTCCCGCCTTTACCAACTAAGCCTTCATGACACCGGCCATGTTGATTCTATTTTGCGCAGGATGGTTCGGATTTATTGAGATTTAAAATTTTTCATGAAGCTGGCAGCCAGCGATTACATCTGCCTGCGTTCCATATAATTCTTAAAGATTGCAATCGTCTTCGGCCAGGAATCAAGAATGGATGATTGATAGAGATGAAGCAGTTGTCCCGATATGTTATGAGTGCTGGTCATATCCATCCGGGTTTCGTTGCCAACAGCTTCAAAATGTAAATGGAGATGTATGTGACCGATCTTCACCGATGGTGAGATGTACATGATCTTGGCCACCGCAATATTATTATTTTGGGTATCTACCTTGTCCATGATACCGTAGAGGGCGTGTTGTCCCTTACCGGAGTTTTCATGCCAGGTAATGTAGAACATGCCGCCTTCGAACGGTTCGATGATCGCGGTATCGGCTTTCCACCATTGTTTCAACTCGTTGCTATCGAGCCAGGCAAGCATTCCTGCTTCCGGCGTTCCATTATAGCTGAGCGATGCACTGGCAGAAGCATGATCGGTTTTTATCAATGCTCTGTAGTCCATAGGATATTGGTTCAGCCAAGATGCAATGAATTCCGTAAACCGTCCAGCGGTTTTCGTCATTTGGACATGAATATTCGACCAATGAAACTATTGCTTCCCCGTTTAAAGCGAAAAAGCTGAACCGTAGGGAATGCTTTTTGCAGCCTTTTGAGCTGCTCCCCGGCTGCCTTCCCACAGTTATGACTGATTTTTTTGCTTCGATCGATGTGAATTCTGAGATGCTGAATTTTCGCTTTACACGCATATTCGTTGTGAAGGGGATAAAATTTTTTGTGACCGTGGTAGATGGTGAAAAGCATCTTGTCGCTTTCAGTATTCAAAAAAATGCCAGAAATGAATGGAAGCTCGTACCTCCTTTTCCCGATTGGCTTCTTCCATTGGAAGCCGCGCTGGTAAAAGCAATTGAACTGCATTATTGATCTAAGAATTATATGAACGAATGGCTGAGTTGGGGAAATGCTTGCTCATTCATGCAGACCTGATCGGCTTCCGGCGCCAGCCGCAAAGAAAAAAGACGCATGGAACAGTTATTGTTAGTTGTATGGTATATATTTTTTATCAGGACTACCCTTTTGAACAACACCCTTTCGAAAACAAAGACAGTGAAGTCCCTGCATGCTCAGGGACTTTTCTTTTCGGGTATATAGTCACCAGCACAAAAAGTTTACATCGCAGAGCAGGCGAGGTTCGCAGAAGTCCGCGAAGAACGAGGAGTTTTTAGTTTTTCCTTCGCGTCTTCTTGCGTTTCAACCTTTGATGTTCGCCCCTTCTCCTCCTCTTTTGTATTTCGAGGGCAACGGGACTTTCAATGAATGGATTTCAGATCCCCTGTCCCCTGGTTCATTATTGACGAAAATCCTGTTGTTGTGCGGGAGACAGGAGGCGGGGTAAAAGTAAAGCATCTGTCCTTTGAGCTTCTTTGTCTGAAGGTCTTCTTTGCGAAGCTTAGCACGCCTTGCGCCTGTTGCGTTTGATCGGCTGCAAATAAAACCGAAAGCCACCCGAAGGTGGCTTAGTATTGTTTGCTTCATTGCAGATTGCTCAGATAAAGAGTACAGAAACAGTAACAATCAACGCCAGGATAATAGATACAATTAAAGAATCCTGAACTTGCTCATTCATTAATGATGCGATCTTTTTCATAACCGAAGTTTTAAAAGGGTTTAAAATTATTCGGTTTTCACGGACTTGGGACCAGCTTTGGGTCGTTGAATAGCGATTGCGGGTGCAAAATACCAGGTGTTTTTCCTTCCACCAATACGGAAAACTACGCGTGTGCATTCCTAAATATTTCATTGCCTGATTATCAAACGGATAAACATAGCATTCGAGTCAAAAAATTTTGTGAAGACATCAGCATCGGGAAAAAAATAAACCGCCCGGGATGAAGGGGCGGTTTGAACTTTTTGTCAGGTCCGGATCAGCTTTCATTAGGAAGGATTGATCTATGGAGGATTTACCTGACTTCGAATTGATGGCTTTTCAATTCTTTGGATCTGGACACTTGCATAGAACAAGTTGAATGATTTTTCTCAGGATCTGGATTTGGTTTTTTTTGGACTTGGACTGGCTTTTCGGATCTGGTCTTACACTCGGTTTTTCAGGATTGGTTTCTCTTCAGATATCGGATCAATCGCTATTCCTGATACAAAGATGCAATGCGGAATTTTGAACGGAAAATGAATTCGACAAAGCTTTGCTTCTATTCGACGAATGGAAAAATTACGCGACGGGGCTGTTTCCTTACTAGGGGTTTATCCGTAGCGCGCGTCTATTTCAATAATGCGGATCGCTCCCCTCGGGCATCGATGATATCCCTTACAGCGTGCACAATTTTATTTATCAATAACTTCAGTCCTTAAATCAATCGGATGAACGTAAAGATCGAAGCATCTTGGAAGAAAGTTCTGGAAGATGAATTTAAAAAGCCCTATTTCAAACAGATCACCGAGCATATTAAAACCGAAAAGGCCCAGGGCAAAACAATTTATCCTCCAGGCCCGCTCATGTTCAATGCGTTTGAGAAAACGCCGGTCGATGAAGTAAAGGCCGTGATACTGGGACAGGATCCTTATCATGGTCCGCGCCAGGCTATGGGTCTCAGCTTTTCGGTACCCAAAGGCGTTCCCGCGCCTCCCTCGCTCATCAATATATTCAAGGAACTACACGATGATACGGGCGCACCCATTCCCCGCCATGGCGACCTTACCAAATGGGCGGAACAGGGCGTGATGCTCCTCAATGCATCTCTTACGGTAAGGGCGGGCGAACCAATGAGTCATTCGAAGATCGGCTGGCATATTTTTACCGACTGCGTCATCAGCAAGATCTCCGAATTAAAAGAACACGTGGCCTTTCTGCTCTGGGGTAAATTTGCACAGGAGAAAACAGAACTGATCGATACAAAAAAACATCACGTGCTGAAAGCAGCCCATCCTTCTCCCCTCGCGGCAAAGAATGGATTCTTTGGCTGCCGTCATTTTTCCAAAACGAATTCTTATTTAATGAAAAAAGGACTGGATCCTGTTGACTGGGCCTTATGAGCAAAGCCGTTATTCCCCGCGAATTAAGCCTGGAAACAAAACTTGTTTTGCTGCGGCCCATGGAACGCGCAGATGCCTCTGAATTTTTAAAGCTTGCGCAGGACGAAGATGCGTTCAGGTATTTTTCCCTCAATCTTGCAGATGCGCCTCAGCTGCAGCAATGGCTGGAGGCTGCATTCAGGGAAAAAGAATCAGATACAAGAAGACCATTTACGATCATCGAAAAATCGTCCGGACGAATTGCGGGCAGCATGAGCATGGGAAATATTTCCCTGCACGACCTCCGCCTGGAGATCGGATGGTCGTGGCTCGGAAAAGATTTCAGGAGTACCGGCGTAAACTTTCATTCGAAATACGCCATGATGGAACATGCTTTTGAAAAGCTTTTGTTTGAAAGAGTTGAATTTAAAACGGATGTGCTGAATGCGAGAGCAAGAAGAGGATTACAAAAGATCGGTGGCACAGAAGAAGGCATCCTGCGCAGTCATATGACCATGTGGAACAACCGGAGGCGCGACTCCGTTTATTATAGTGTGATTAAACGCGAATGGCCACTACTAAAAAAAACGGTTTTTAAAGACATAGAAGAATGAGGATCATCAAAGAGATTTTAGGACGAATATTTGCGCTGTGGGCACTGATACTTTTTGCAGGGGGATTGCTGATCGCACTCATACCTGTATGGATCACGGGCCTTTGGCCAGAGCCCAGAAGGACCGTACTCGTATTCAGAGTGCTAAATACATGGATGAAATTTTTTTTTGTATTCAGTGGTGTCCGGCGTATCATCAAAGGCCGCGAAAATTTCAGGAGGGGAGAAAACTATGTCGTCGTTTGCAATCATCGTTCCTTTATGGATGTTCCCCTTTCCAGCCCCGGCATTCCGGGTGCCAATAAAACCATTGCAAAAGCGGAGATGGCAAAGATTCCTCTCTTTGGCATGATTTATAAGAGAGGCAGTGTGCTGGTCGACCGCAAGAGTGAAGAAAGCAGGCGTTCGAGCTATTTGCGCATGAAGGAAGTTTTGCAGATGGGACTTCATATGTGCATCTATCCCGAGGGTACGCGAAATAAGACTGCCGAGCCGTTGCAAAGGTTTCATGATGGTGCATTCAAGCTGGCCGTTGAAGCAGACAAACAGGTGATACCCGCAGTCATATTTTATACAACGAAGGTACTTCCGCGCAAAGTTTTTTATTTCTGGCCGCACAAGGTGGAAATGCATTTTCTTCCCGCAGTGCCCGTGCGGGGAAAGTCGCCGCAGCAATTGAAAGAAGAGGTGTTCAATCTGATGAAAGAATATTTGTCGACGAAAGAAAAATGAGAGAGCCAAGGTTGTTTATTGGCTGGATTCAAAAGTTAGATTCAAAATTCAAAACCCTTACGATTGAACTTCCATAAAGCCAGGGAGGTTACATCGTATTTTATTCTGATTTCGTTACGCGATCCATTTCGTCCAACCGCCTGTGGTCCACACTGTGCTTTGAGCTTTTGAATTTGAAAATTTGACTTGGGCGCCCGATCAATAATTATAGAAAGTTCTTGTTCGATTCACTCTGAGATCCTGGAGGATGGAAGATTTTGGATTGAGCGTGATATTGAACGAGGCATAATTTCCGATCGGCGTCACATTCACCGACATCTGCCAGCAGTGCATATCGCGTGAAACGGACATCGTGAACATGGTGAGCTGCATCGTATTAAAATCAAAATAACCGTTGGTGGTGAAATTCCACTTTGGCGTAAGGCTGAAACTATTGTTGAATGAGACGTTCGAGGTGAACTTTGCCTTTTGCTTTCTAGTCACTGTATTTAACTGCTGCGAAAAGAACAACGAGTAAGAAAGACTAACGGACCAGGGAATATTAAAGTCCACAAATTCAGCAGGATTGCGATTGATATAATCCTGCAGCCGCTCCCGGTCAGCCAGAAGGTTGGGGTCGGCGGTGGTATGATTGATCGGCGTTGCCGTCGGCGCTTTTTTAGGATCGCGTGGCTTGCTCTTGAAACTTGTGGACATCGAAATACTTCCTGAATTCAATCTTCCAAGACTGAACCGGTTGCCCTGCCACACGAATTTATTGAAATACCTTCCGAGCGTATCCTGCTGATAAGGATTATATAACGCCTGTGCGGTAATACTGATCTTTTCGAACAGCGTAGTACGGAAATAAAGATTAAAAGGCAGCAGCTTCATGGAATCCTGCAGGAAGTTGTAACCGCTTGTAAAACCAAATCCATCTATTAGCCGCACCTTCTTGCCTTCTGCCGTCGTATCCTTCTTTCCATGATACTTCATCTCGAGGTTGTTGTCCACGCCAAAAGTGATGCCGCCGAACCTGCCGTAGCCATAGCTGGAGAATAAATTTCGTGAAGCAATAATCTGCGGAATGTAATCGAACCGGCCAGTGGAATCCTGCACGTAATCATAATATTTCCTTGAAAGGTTGGGCCTGTAATTGAAATTGATATTGGGCCTGATCACGTGCCGGATGGCAGTAACGCGCGAATGCTTGAACTGAAATGTTCCATAAATGGAGGTATTCATCCCAATGCCGAAGCTCATTTGACGGTCAATAAAGAGCCCCTTCACATCGGAGATCGTATCGATGCGTTTCGTCGCCGGATTATATTGATGCCGCTGGCGCCTGGT
>DATMHB010000497.1:0-5560 GCA_035555175.1 Flavisolibacter sp.
CGTGGAGGTGGAAGGCGCTGCCGATGCATCCAAGGCCGGAGGGTATGCAGTGGAGCAAACCGAGGAATATAAACAAAAGCAGCAGCAAAGGATCAAGGAGAGTATTGCCAAAGCAGATATTGTGGTAACGACCGCGCAGATCCCGGGGAAAAAGGCGCCCATACTCATTACTGAGGACATGATGAATGGAATGCGTACCGGTTCGGTTGTCGTTGACCTTGCCGCGGCCACCGGAGGTAATACGCCATTCACAAAAAACAATGAAACCGTTCAGCACAACGGAGTCATCATCGTGGGCAACAGCAATTTGCCGGCGAGCATGCCATCGGATGCCAGCAAACTGTATGGAAAGAACATCCTGAATTTTTTACAGCTGCTCACCACTAAAGAAGGGGCGCTCAACCTGAACTGGGACGACGACCTGGTGAAAGGCAGCTGCATCACACATGCAGGCGCGATCGTACACGAAAGAGTAAAAACCAACAATCAATAATTCTTTCCGATGAATAATGCTTTAAACTGGATAGCGCTCAACCAGCAAACGATCTACATCGTGATCCTGATGATCTTTGTTGGCATTGAGGTGATCGGCCGCGTGCCAAGTGTTTTACATACACCGCTCATGAGTGGTGCCAATGCCATTCATGGTGTGGTGATCATCGGGGCCATTATTGTAATGGGAAGGGCAGAGGACGACAATTATCTCGCACTTGTTCTTGGCTTTCTTGCGGTGATCCTCGGTACCCTGAATGTGGTAGGCGGTTTTGTAGTCACAGATCGGATGCTTGAAATGTTTAAATCAAAAAAGAAAAAAGCCTAATGGAATTCAGCCTGCTTACGGTCCTTTACCTCGTTGCTTCAGTTACATTCATCATAGGGCTAAAAATGTTATCGCATCCCGAATCGGCAAGGAAGGGGAACCTTGTTGCCGCCACGGGTATGACGCTCGCCATCATCGGCACCATATTTTTATACCAGGATCCGATCACGGGAAGCAAACTCCATAATTATGGCTGGATCTTCGGTGGTCTTCTCATTGGCGGAGTGGTAGGCACGCTTGCTGCAAAAAAAGTAAAGATGACGGCGATGGCAGAATTGGTGAGCCTTTTCAACGGAATGGGTGGCGCCTGCGCTGCCCTTATATCAATGATCGAATTTGGTCACTATGCGAGGGAAAATTTCCTGATCACCATACCCGTTCGCGATGATACATCGGTGCTCGCCGAAGGACTGCCCGTCAATCCTGGCATTCTTATTACCATATTTTTAGGCCTGATCATCGGCTCAATTTCTTTCGCGGGTTCGATGGTTGCCTGGGGCAAACTCAATGGTAGGCTGAAAGATTTTTCTTTCAAGGGACAGCAGATCGTGAACCTCGTATTGCTCGCTGCCATTCTTGGCATAGCGGCTGTTATCATATTCAAGATCCGTTCACTAAATAATGGAGAAGGAAGTGCTGCTGATATCGAAGCGTCGGTAAGTGCTGCTTATCATTCGTGGATCCGTTATGCATTTTATCTTGTCTTCGTTCTTTCGCTCATATACGGATTACTCTTTGTGTTCCCGATAGGAGGCGCCGACATGCCCGTCGTCATCTCACTATTGAATTCATTTACCGGTGTGGCTGCCGCCTGCGGCGGTTTCCTTTACGATAACAAAGTGATGTTGACCGGCGGTATTCTTGTAGGTGCGGCGGGTACGCTCCTCACGATCCTTATGTGTAAGGCCATGAACCGTTCCCTGGGCAATGTGCTCATTGGTTCTTTCGGCGGTTCTAAAGCCGGCGCTTCAGGTGCAACCAAAGAACAGGGCGCCTACAAGGAGATCAGCCTCAGCGATGCAGCTGTTGTGATGGCGTATGCCAACAAGGTGATGATCGTTCCGGGCTACGGTCTCGCCGTAGCGCAGGCACAACACGCTTGCCATGAACTGGAGAAAATGCTGCAGGACAAAGGCGTTGAAGTAAAATATGCCATCCATCCCGTTGCGGGACGCATGCCCGGACATATGAACGTACTGCTTGCCGAAGCGGACGTGAGCTACGATAAATTGCTCGAGATGGAATCGGCCAACGATGAATTCAATACAACTGATGTCGTTCTCATTTTAGGTGCGAACGACGTTGTGAACCCGGCAGCAAAAACGGATCCGGCATCACCTATCTATGGAATGCCCATCCTTGATGTGGAACTGGCAAAGACCGTGATCGTCAACAAGCGTAGCATGAAGCCAGGCTACGCCGGTATCGAGAACGATCTTTTCTTCCAGCCCAAGACTTCGATGCTGTTCGGCGATGCGAAAAAAGTTTTGCAGGACCTGATCAGCGAGATCAAGAACCTTTGATGCGTTTCGCAGTTTCGCGCGAAGCCGCAAAGTTCGGCAAGGCGCGATAAAAATTGAAAAGGCAAACCCCGGGAGGCAAAACCAGCTTAAGACGCAGCGCGTACTACACAAATTAATCATTTCTGCGGAGCACTACCCTGCACAAATCTTCAATGACCGCACGAGACACACCGCGCGAACATCAAATGAAAGATCCGCGTTTCAGCTTCGCTTTCCCGCAGTTTGTTTTTGGCGCGATTGCGCCATTTGCGTTTAATAACAATAACCTACATTAGCTGAATAACAACCAAGCTTTATGATAAAACGTCTCACATTCCTCTTCGGATCCGTATTGCTCTGCTGCATTGCCCTTGGCCAGAAAAGCCTCATGGGCTTTACCGACGCCAATGCATCCAAACAGATATCATGGGAAAAACAATTCGATGCCCAAATGAATGCGCAGAACCTCGATACCTGGATGAAATTTCTTTCTTCACATCCGCATCATGTGGGTTCGGCACAGGACAAGGCGAATGCTGAATACATTGCCAACCTCTTCAGGCAATGGGGCTATCAGACAGAGATCAGCACCTATTATGTTTTGTTTCCTACACCAAAAACAAGAGTGCTTGAACTGCTTGGGGCAAAGCCCTATAGGGCAAAGCTGGAAGAACCCACGATCCCCGAAGACCATACTTCGGGTCAGAAATCAGAGCAACTGCCTACTTACAATGCATACTCGGCGGACGGTGACGTAACAGCCGAACTGGTATTTGTGAACCGCGGTATCCCGGCAGACTATGAAGAGCTGGAAAGAATGGGCGTTGATGTAAAAGGAAAGATCGTGATCGCAAAATATGGTGGGTCGTGGAGAGGCATCAAACCCAAAGTAGCGTATGAACACGGTGCTGTCGGTTGCATCATCTATTCCGATCCTGCCGATGATGGTTATGCGCAGGGCGATGTTTATCCGCAGGGTCCCTTTCGTCCGAAAGGAGGTGCACAAAGAGGTTCGGTAATGGACATGCCTGTATATCCGGGCGATCCGCTCACGCCCGATGTTGGTGCTACTAAAGATGCAAAGCGGCTCGATCGCAGCGATGCAAAGACGATCATGAAAATTCCGGTCCTCCCGATCTCATATGAAGACGCACAGCCGCTGCTTGAATCACTGGCAGGACAAACCGTTCCTGCAGCATGGAGAGGAGGTCTGCCCATTACTTACCATGTTGGCCCCAGCAAAGAAAAACTCCATCTCAAACTGGAATTCAACTGGGATATCAAGCCCGTAAACAATGTGATCGCCAAATTAACGGGAAGTGAATTTCCCGACCAGTGGGTGATCCGTGGCAATCATCACGATGGTTGGGTCAATGGAGCTGAAGACCCGCTAAGCGGCATGGTAGCTGAAATGGAAGAAGCAAGGGCCATTGGTGAACTCGTCAGGAAAGGATTTAAACCAAAACGCACGCTGGTGTATTGCGCGTGGGATGGTGAAGAACCCGCGTTGCTTGGATCCACCGAATGGGCAGAAGACCACCAGCAGGAATTAAAACAAAAAGCAGTGGCCTATATCAACTCTGATGGCAATGGACGCGGCTTTGTCGGCGCCAGCGGATCTCATACGCTGGAACCCTTTTTCAACCAGGTGATCGAAGACGTGACCGACCCGCAGACCGGCGTATCGGTGAAAGAGCGTCGGTATGCAAAAACCCTGGTGGATGCGGACAATGCAAGCCGCGCTAAATTGATCGGTAATAAAAATTATAAGATCGGCGCCCTCGGCGCGGGTTCAGATTATTCTCCATTCATCCAGCACATGGGCATTGCCTCTATGAACATCGGCTACGGTGGTGAAGATCCCGCCGGGGTGTATCATTCTATTTATGATTCATATGATCACTATACCAGGTTTGGTGATCCCGGTTTTCAGTACGGCATTGCACTGGCAAAAACCGCGGGTCGTGTGATGATGCGTTTGGCAGACGCCGACGCGCTGCCATTCGACTTCAACAGTTTTTTTAAACCCCTCAATGATTAAGCAACGGAAGTAAAGACCCTCCTCGACAACCAGCGAAATGAAACAGAAGCCGAGAACAGGATCATCAGGGACAATCTGTACAATCTGGCAAAGGATCCAAAGAAAACATGGAATGCACCTGCAGCAAAAGAACCGGTGCCATATCTCAATTTCAGCGACCTCGATAATTCGCTCATGCAACTGAAGTCGTTGGCGGAGGAATACCAGAAGCTTTATTCGAATGGCACATCTCTGCCCGTTGAAAAGCAGAACCAGCTCAATGAGATCCTCTTCAAGGCCGAGCGGAGTCTCATCTCGCAATCGGGACTGCCACGCAGACCCTGGTATAAGCATGAAGTGTATGCGCCGGGGTTCTATACGGGCTATGGAGTGAAAACGCTTCCCGCTATCCGCGAAGCGATCGAACAACGCAACTGGAAAGAAGCACAGGAAGGTATTTCTACCGTGTCACAATCGATCCACGCATATAATACACAGGTGCAGCAGGCTGTTTCCATTTTGGGAAAGCCAACGTTTTGATACCTGCAGCTGAACTACCTTTGGCTGATTGCTCAGCCAAAGGTTTTTTTATTGTGAAAAAAATTCCGGAAACTTTACTTGAATCGCTCGAAGGAGTGCAAGGTTTTAACAGGGAAAGCTTCGAGCGCACCCACGATGAAGGTACTCAGGTCACCTCGATCCGTATCAACCCATTGAAAAAATTAGCGACCGAAGGTCCATTGCAGTTATTTGAAGCGCAGGTGCCCTGGTCGCACAACGGAGTCTATCTTTCAAAACGTCCGTCGTTTACATTCGATCCTTTTTTTCACGCCGGCTGTTATTATGTACAGGAAGCATCGAGCATGTTCCTTGAGCAGGCTATGGTGCAGCTGGCCGACCTTTCGCAGCCCTTGAAGGTTCTGGACCTCTGCGGTGCGCCCGGAGGAAAATCTACACATATTCAATCGCTGATTTCGCCTGACAGTCTTCTTGTAAGCAATGAAGTGATCAGGTCAAGGAGTCATGTGCTCGTTGACAATATTGTGAAATGGGGAGGCAGCAATGTGATCGTTACGAATAATGACCCCAGGGCTTTTGAAAATCTGCAAGCCTATTTCGATCTGGTTATAGTTGACGCGCCGTGCAGCGGCAGCGGATTGTTTCGCCGCGATGAAGAAGCCATCGATGAATGGAGTGCGAACAATGTGCAGCTTTGTG
>DATMHB010000498.1:0-8206 GCA_035555175.1 Flavisolibacter sp.
TGGTTTACGTGCGCCTTTCGCTCATTGCCATGGACTGGGTGAGAAAACAGCAAAAGCTGTTCAAGATTCTTGAATGGGTCACCCTCGGTATTGTTGCGACGCTTGCGATATTCAGCTTTTATGCGGCCTTGCATCCCACCGTGCACAAGAATATTATCCTCAGCAGCACGCTTAACAGATACCTGCTCGGACTGATGATGTGTGCCGTTAATCCCGTGCAGATCCCATTCTGGTTTGGATGGAGCACGGTATTGTTCACCAAGAAGATCCTGCTCCCAAAATCATCTCATTACAATTTATACATCCTTGGCATTGGTATTGGCACGTTGTTAGGCAATTTTGTTTTCATTTTTGGCGGCAAGCTGATCGCCACAAAGATCAATGCCAACCAGACCATTCTCAACTGGGTGATCGGCGGCATTTTCGCCCTTACGGCTGTTATTCAGTTATGGAAGATCCTCAGGCAAAAAGATGCACAGCACGATCTCGAACATCCCGAAGAACTCACAAAAAGATTCGAGGGCAACCTGGAACGAATTCAAAAACATAAATGACCATGCGCAGCGAATCCATTATACGCGAACTGGAACACGAAGCAGGACAAACCCGAAAAATGCTGCAGCGCGTACCCATGGACGAGAAGGACTGGAAGCCCCACGAAAAATCTATGAGCCTTGGCCGGCTCGCAACACATGTGGCCGAACTTCCTCGATGGATCACGATGACGTTGACGACAAAGGAACTGGATCTTATGAATCCTCCCTGGAAGACGAATAAGGCCGGCACAACTTCGGAACTTGTCGCTTTGCACGATGAGAGCATGCGAATGGCTGTTGATGCATTGAAGTCAGCAACTGATGATGCAATGATGGAGAAATGGTCGTTGAGAAGAGGAGAGCAGGTATTCTTTTCTATGCCCCGCATTTCTGTTATCCGCACGATGTCTATGAATCATATCATTCATCACCGCGGACAGCTGTCCGTTTTCCTTCGGTTGTTGGGCGTACCTGTACCCGGCAAGTACGGGCCCAGTGCCGACGATAATGCCTAAGGAAGATTTCGTTGTTGAATATTATCGTGCGTTGATTTGTGATGCCGGTCTCTTTTTGCCTGGATAAAAAATGATAAGATCCCATAACCGATCACGCCGCCTACCGTGTTGAGGAGAAGATCATCCACGTCGAAACTTCCCAGTGCAAATACGAGTTGCAGGCATTCCAGAAAAAGACTGGTCATGAACGCCGCGAGGACGGTTTTACCGAATTGCTTAAAGCGAGGAAAGCAAAGTGGAAACAGTAATCCGAATGGCAGGAACACAGCCATATTTCCTCCGATGTTCTCAATGCCATTCCGGGCCACTTCCTGCAAGCTCAGGTAATAATAAATTGTCTTGAACGGAAC
Organism: Flavisolibacter sp.; assembly: GCA_035555175.1. Taxonomy (GTDB): domain Bacteria; phylum Bacteroidota; class Bacteroidia; order Chitinophagales; family Chitinophagaceae; genus Flavisolibacter. The sequence continues at coordinate 1,402 of DATMHB010000498.1, forward strand.
GAAGTTGGCGAGAAAATAACCTTCGCGGAAAAGCTTTATATGGTAATGCCGGAAATGTCCGGCCATCACAGGCAAAGGCTCTCGGAATACGGTGAGCTTAAGCAGGATCAGGAGGTAAATAAAAAAGAAAAAGAGAGAAATCAATCTTGACAACGGCATTCTCACGGAAACAAATTTTCGGAATGAAGTTAATTAAAAGCAGCGCAGCAGCAACGGTTCAAAATTCATCCCGCGCGTAAAAAATAATCAACAGCATTAACCCGAAAACAGAAAAAAGCTGGCTTAAAACAACTACTGCAAATGCAATGGCTTTGCCAGGCACATGTGCGCCTGGCAAAGCCGGATTCAATACAACGGTTTAGCATCCCGTCGGGGATTTCCGGTAACCGTTATGTATAAGCTAAAATGAAAGGTCCCGATTAGGAGACCTTATTGATTTTGTAAACGACAATCAGGAGTGAGATGGCTACAACCAAAGCGAAATCTACCCATTCTTTACGGCTGATGCCCATCTTAATTTGCTTCGGAGAGAACAAAGACAAAAATGATAAACGAATAGAAGCTAATTCTGCGAATCTTTTAATCAAGTTCATAGGTTTTGGTTTTGTAAATCCGGATGCAAGATACCAGCTAATGTATTGACCTGCAACGTAATTCTCCTATAATAATCACTTGGCTAATTAGTGTAATTCCTTTCTGCCTCTTTCCCAGACGTAAAGAAATAGTGTTTTATAATCTTGTTTGCCCGTCGAAGTTATTTTCGACGAACTGCCTGCTTTTTAAGGCTAAAAAAAGACAAAATCAAAATCTTTTTGAACGAAAAGAGCGTAAGGCGCCACGAAGAAGACCAAGGAAAGCCTGCGCGTACTTCGCGATCCTGACCGATCAATCTCCTGTTTTGCTGCACGCATTACTCAAAATGATCATGCGGCAGAAAAGAAAATGAACTGCCAAGCATGCGCATTATGGTTTGCTCTCCATTTCAACAGCCCACTGGTCGCGATCATCAGGACTGAATTTCCAGGGCGCAAAATTATTCTCTACATTACTATACATGCCATTCCATTCTGCCGGCTGATTACTTTCTTCCAGTGCGAGGTATCTTTTGAGCTGGTTGATGATGTGCAACGGATGGATCAATACCGGGCAGGCCTGGACACAAGCCTGGCACGATGTGCAGGCCCACAACTCCTCGGTGGTAATATAATCATGCAATAAAGTCTTACCGTCTTCTTTTAGTGCCCCTTCTTTGTCCCGTTGCCGACCCAGTTCCTCCATGCGGTCCCTTGTATCCATCATGATCTTTCTTGGCGAAAGCAATTTGCCCGTTTGATTGGCCGGGCAGGCAGCGGTGCACCTTCCGCATTCCGTGCACGTGTACGCATCCATCAGGTCTTTCCAGCTCAGATCTGTTACATCTTTTGCCCCAAATTTCCTGTGCGCCTCCTGTACGGCTTCAGCCGGAACCGTAGCCGGTTCCATCGCATACAAAACTTCTTTTTGTATTTCGGGCATATTGGTCATCTTGCCCTGGGGCTGCAGCCTGGTGTAATAAGTATTGGGAAAGGCAAGAATGATATGCAGATGCTTTGAATAAGGCAGATAATTCAAAAAAATAAAAATGCCTGCGATGTGCAGCCACCACGCGGTTCGCTCCACACCGATAAGCGTTGATGTATCAAGGCCGGAGAAGGCAGGTGCAATAATTCCGGAAACCCAGAAGGTACCCACGTTACTGTAATGCTCATGCGCACGAAGCTGAAGATTTCTGTCTGTTGAGTTCATCAACAGGAATAGCGTCATGAGCGTGATCTCGAAGATCAGGATATAGTTCGCATCGTTGCGCGGCCAGCCATTTAATTCTTTCATGTTCAGCCTGCGAACACGCACCAGATTCCTGCGTAGCAAAAAAACAATGCAAGCTGTAAGTACAAGAAAAGCGAGCACCTCAAAAAAATCGATCACAAACGTATACACATTGCCCAGGTATGGCGCAAAGAGCCGGTGCGTACCGAAAATGCCGTCAAGTATGATCTCCAGGATCTCAATATTGATAATGACAAAGCCAACATAAACGGCGAGGTGAAGAAGCGCAACCAAGGGCTTGTCGAACATCCTCTTTTGGCCGAAGGCCATGAGCAGCACATTTTTCCACCGGCGCGGATCAGACGGAAAATCTTCATCGCGGCCCATTTTAATATTCCTGCTGATGAATCTTACCTTTTTTACAAAGATCCAAACCGCTGCAACCGCTAAAAGGATAAATAAAATTTGTTGTGCCAACTGCATAATTGGTGCTAATTTAAGCCCTGTAAAAATAGGAGCTAATCATGGAAACGGCAGAAAAGAATCATGTGCTTGACCGGGAAGCGATCAATCGGAAACTGCGCCGCATGGCACTGGAAGTAGCCGAACAAAATATTGATGAGAGCCACATCGTAATTGCAGGCATCGCGGGAAACGGTCAGGTTGTTGCCGATAGCCTCGTGCGTGAATTAAAGAACTGGGCTTCATTCCAGATAGAATCGATCACCATTCAATTGAATAAAAAAGACCCCCTCCAGGCTTCCTTCGACCGGACCATTGATTTTGAAAATAAGGTCATCATTGTGGTGGACGACGTGGCCAATACGGGCCGTACCATCCTGTATGCGCTCAAGCCGTTCCTTTCCTCTCATCCAAAAAAAATACAGACGCTGGTGCTCGTGGAAAGGAGCCATAAGCTTTTTCCCGTGCAAACCGATTACGCAGGCCTCTCCATTGCCACAACGCTACAGGAGCACATTTTTGTAGAAGCAGAAGGTAAAGAACTCACGGGTGCTTATCTGAAATAGCATTAGAAATCCAATGGTCTGAATTTAACCCTGCCTTTTGAAAATTCAAGTACTGGCGCAGGCACTTTAATATTCAGCGTTGAAAGCACGGTATGCAGGAACCGGCTCTTTGTTTTGATCCGGCTCAGGTCTATATCGGGTGAAATATACCATTGTCTGTATCGTTTTATATCCCTGCGGTCAAAAACGATCATGCCCGTTTTATCACGCTCCAGATTTTCATAGCCTCCGAACATGCCTTCTGCGCCATAACCAATAGCAAGGTTCAACCATGGCGGACTCCTCCTGCCAAACATCGAAGCCAGGTTAAAACTCAGCCAGTACTTCTGGGCATTATAATCTTTTAAGATCCTTTCAGGAAGACTTTTTCCGAAAAGCTGATCGGACCTTTGTTCTAATGAAGCGGGATGATATTTTACGGGCGTTGAGCTGAACTTCAGCATTATCCTTTGTTCACGCCATCCGAATTCCTGTCCTGCAAATAATGCAGCCCCCAAAAAGTCCGCGCCTGCATCAGGCCAGCTCCATCCCCATTCGGCCGACCTGCCATCGAGGTATTCGATCGACAACATATAGGCAGCACTTATGCCCGTTCCTACTATCACGGAGGTGCGCTGATCCATCCCGGCCCATCGCCACATCGCAGTTGTGATGCGGCTGGTGTTGTATGCTGTCCACGCATGTCCAACCTTATCCACCTGTTGCCATTCCCCTCCGTAATTGAATTTATGAAAAGGCGACCGTGGGTATTGCTTGTACCAGGCCTGGTTCAGCCATATGAACGAGCCCCCGTAACCGGCAAGCATGACGGCGCCAGTAAGCATTTTGCCCGGGGCCCAATGCCCATGCGAAGCAGAATCAATACGATCACGTCCTTGTGCAAAAACACCAAGCTGAATCAAACAAAAAATTTTGACAAGCCATTTCTTCACCAATCAAATGTACGTACACTTAACTTCGCATAGATTTGACAAACTTGTCGCCCTAACTGAACTAAAACCATAATAATGGAAGCAGCAATTCAACTGAATGTAGACAAATGGCTGAACGGTGCTTTTGACGAAGATGTAAAAAAACAAATACGCGAGCTGAAGCAAAACCATCCCGACGATGTTGCCGATGCTTTTTATAAAAACCTGGAATTTGGAACGGGCGGACTCAGAGGCCTGATGGGCGTTGGAACCAACCGCATGAACAAGTACACGGTTGGCATGGCAACCCAGGGATATGCGAACTACCTCAAACAAAGCTTTCCTAATGAAGAAGTAAGGGTTGCCATTGCACACGACAGCCGCAACAACAGCCGCTTCTTTGCCGAAACCGCGGCGAATGTTTTCGCAGCGAATGGCATCAGGGTTTTTCTTTTCGATGACCTGCGTCCCACTCCTGAACTATCTTTTACCATACGGCATCTGAAATGCCAGGGTGGCGTCGTTTGCACCGCTTCGCATAATCCGAAAGAATACAATGGCTACAAGGCATATTGGAATGACGGCGGACAGCTGGTGCCTCCTCACGACAAGAACGTGATCAATGAAGTGGAAAAGATCCAGGACGTTAATGACGTGAAGTGGAAAGGCGGTGAAAAAAATATTAGCATCATCGGTAAAGACATCGATGCCGCTTACATTGAAATGGTGAAAGGCCTGAGCGTTTATCCGGAAGTAATCAGGCAGCAAAAGGATCTCAAGATCGTTTATACGCCCATTCATGGTACCGGCATCAAGCTGGTTCCGACCGTATTAAAGGAATTTGGATTTGAAAACGTCCACATCGTGGAGGAACAGGCTACACCCGACGGAAATTTTCCTACCGTGGTCTACCCCAATCCTGAAGAAAGTGAAGCCATGAGCATGGGCCTCAAAAAGGCAAAGGAGATCGAGGCCGATATTCTGTGCGGTACCGACCCGGACGCCGACCGCGTTGGCATCGGTGTAAGGGACACGAAGGGAGAGTGGGTTTTGATGAATGGCAACCAGACTGCAGTGCTTGCTTTCAATTATCTGATTGAAAGCAGGAAGGAAAAGAAGATAGCTCAACCAAACGATATGGTGGTGAAGACAATCGTTACAACCAATTTGATCGATGTGATTGCTGAGAGGAATGGCGTGAAATGCTATAATGTGCTAACGGGATTCAAGTGGATCGCAGAACTGATCAAGGAAAAAGAAGCAAAGGAAAACTATGTGATAGGCGGAGAGGAAAGCTATGGATTAATGATCGGTTCCAAAATAAGGGACAAGGACGCCGTTTCGGCGGTAGCCTTATTGTGCGAAATGGCCGCCTATGAAAAAAACAAGGGGAGGAGCTTGTTCCAGAAATTGCTTGACCTCTACGTGCAATATGGATATTACCAGGAAGACCTTATTTCAATTACCAAAAAGGGAAGGAATGGTCAGCAGGAAATTGCGGACATGATGGAACAGTTCCGGAAGCAACCCCCCAGGGAACTTGCCGGCAGCAAAGTGGTAGAGCTATTGGATTATCAAAAGCAGGTTAAGACCGATCTTTCCAATGGACAAACTTCGCCCATAGCATTGCCCAAATCAAATGTTCTACAGTTCATCACCGAAGACGGAAGCAAGATCAGCGCACGGCCTTCTGGTACCGAACCAAAGATCAAATTCTATTTCAGTGTAAACACGAAACTGGAAGCTGCCGGAGAATTTGCCGCAGCCCGCGAAAGGGCAAAGCAAAAAATAAAGAGCATCATCAGCGATATGAAGCTTCAATGATGATTTAATAAACAAGGGCCGGCACCGCCGACCTTTTTTTGCGTTCACGGCTGAGTACGCATGCGGGCAATAAAAAAGTGCCCTGGCTGGAGCACTTCCTCTTTTACGCCGATGGACTTAATAATTTATGATGAGATTCTATCAGCGATCGAGAACACAAAGAAACCATGTATTTGGCAGCCGGCAAGGGCGAAATCGGTGAAATCCCTATTTCTGGCGTTGGCCCTGTTCAATGCCTGCGTTTAGCTTCAGCCGGGGAAAGAGCCTGGGCACCGTGCTCTGATAACGCCTGTAATCACTACCAAATTGCGTAAGCAGCTTTTCTTCTTCGAGCCTCATGCCGATCAAAGTGTAAACAGTGATTATGGTGTTTGAAATAAGGACCGACCACAAGGGTAGGATCAAAAACAGGCCCCAGATAAATAGAAAAGTGCCGAGGTATAAAGGATGCCGGATATACCGGTGAACGCCGCCCGTCATCAGCACAGGCGAAACATTTTCCTGAAAAATTGTAAGCAGCCCGCTAAGGCTGACAAAATATTTTTTAATGCACACGACCATTAAAAGAATTCCTGCCGAAGCGATCACGACGCCCGACCCCAACAGACCCCGGGGCGAAATGAAGAGTGCCACTGTTCTCATTGTGATCTCATAAAAGATAATGAAGGCAAAAAATAAAAAAGCGATCAGGGTGTAGCCGATCCTGTACAGTCTGAAATTTCTTCCGAGCTTTTCTTTCGCCCACGCCTTTACGGCAGGCGCTGCCAACACGCTGTGCAAAATTCCATAGAGCATCCAAAAGACCGCAAGCAGCACATGATTCCAAACCATGCATAAAAGTACTTGTTCCGTCTTTTGATGGTACAAGCGCTTCATAAAATTATATTTGCCGCATGAGACAGACCGAAGACACTTATCGTCATAAGGGACTTAGAAAAAAACTCGTGGAAACGATCAGATCCAAAGGGATCACGAACGAAAAAGTGCTTGAGGCAATCGAAAAAATCCCCCGCCATTTTTTTCTCGATTCCGCTTTCGATGAAGTGGCGTACGAGGATAAGGCTTTCCCGATCGCCGAAAAACAAACCATATCCCAGCCCTATACCGTGGCTTATCAAACACAACTGCTCGAAGTGAAACCTTTTGAGAAAGTACTTGAGATAGGCACGGGCAGTGCCTACCAGGCTTCTGTTCTCGCTGAAATGGGGGCCCAGGTTTTTACGATCGAAAGACAGA
>DATMHB010000499.1:0-9022 GCA_035555175.1 Flavisolibacter sp.
CCAAGCAACAATTCTCAACGCCGGCGGTCTAGCTTTGTGCTATAAAATTAGAAGACTATGGCGACAGCAACAAAGATCGGGATTGTAACCGGGGGCAGCCGGGGCCTTGGGCGCGACATGGCATTGAGCCTTGCAGAGAAAGGCCACGATGTGATCGTTACTTACCGAACCAATAAGGATGAAGCAGACAAAGTCGTCAGCGATATTGAAAACGCAGGGAGGATGGCTGCTTCACTTCCGCTTGATCTAAGCCAACCGCGCGCCATCGATCCATTTGCAGCTACGGTAAAATCGTTACTGCGGTCGAAGTGGAACAGTTCTTCTTTCGACTTTCTTGTGAACAACGCAGGCATGGGCGCTACGGTTCCTTTTACCGACGTAACGGAGGCGTTGTTCGATGAGTTCCTGCAAGTTCATTTCCGGGGCGTTTATTTTCTTACCCAGAAGCTGGTGCCGGTGATCAATCCGGGAGGGAGGATCATTAATATCTCATCCGGCACTACCAGGTTTGCGAATCCGGGTTATTCGGTTTATGCCTCGATGAAGGGAGCGATTGAAGTACTCACAAAGTATCTCGCAAAAGAATTGGGCCCAAAGGGGATTCGTGTAAATGTCGTGGCCCCCGGGCCCATCGAAACCGATTTTAATTCGGCCGCCATCCGAAGCAATCCACAGATGAAGGAAAGATTGAGTAGCCTGACGCCCCTGGGGCGCGTGGGAACGGCGGAGGACATTGGTGGCGTGGTGGCCTTTCTTTGTTCAGAGGAGGCGGCGTGGATCAATGGGCAGAGGATTGAAGTGAGCGGAGGCATCAACGTATAATCCTTCACATCCTGAAGCGATAAAATGATTTTTTCAATTCGTACCCCTTTGATCATTTTTTAACACGATCCGCAGTCTTCCTGAGGTTACAGCTCAAAGATTTTTCTGAACTTAAGGATATGAAAATTCTGTTCGCCGGAGCCGTGCTTTTGTTATCGGCCACAAATTTGTTTGCCCAGCGCAGTGCGGATACGACGCCGGTATATTTTGCTTTCAATAAATCTAAACTCACAGCGAAAGCAAGGTCAAACCTGGATACACTCATCGCTGCATTCAGGTCCGTGTCCGATGGTAAGCTGGTGATCAAGGGGTATTGCGATCCTTTTGGTACGGACAGGTACAATGATCTCTTATCTGAACAGCGGACGCTCACCGTTGAGCAGTACCTGTTGCAACACGATATTCCGCTTTCTGCCATCTCGTTCAGAAAAGGTTTTGGAGAAAGAGAGCCTGTCAATGAAAACCGTACGCCCGAAGAGCGGCAGCTCAACCGCCGTGTTGATGTGATCTTCAATAAACCGGCAAGTGCCGCTGTAAAGCCCCCGGTGCAAACGCCCTCGCGTGATTTTTCAAAAGATAGACTCGACAGCATCCGGCAGGGGGACGTGCTCAGGTTAAAAAATATTAATTTCTATGGTGGAAGACATACTTTTCTGCCGGAATCATTGCCTGCACTCAATGAATTGCTGGAAGCGATGATGACGCATCCGAAACTGGTGATCGAGATCCAGGGACATATTTGTTGTCTTTGGGGACCCGACGATGGGGATGACTATGATGCGAACGACAAAAATCTTTCGCGCAACAGGGCAAGGGCGGTGTACGATTACCTTGCAGAAAAAGGCATCGACAAAGCGCGTATGAGCTACCGGGGTTTTGCAGGAACAGTGCCCCTTGTTTATCCCGAAAGAACGGAAGAGGACAGGACCGCCAACCGACGGGTGGAGATCAGGATCGTAAGTAAATGAAATATTGAATTACCGGCAGGCTTCCGTGTATTTTGCAGCCTGTACCGTATCCACCAGTATGGCCGATGCACTATCGAGGTTGGGAAAGTCTTCCTTCACCTGCCTCAGCACACAATTGCAATAAATGTAAGCGGTGTCCTCTCCATGCTTGTCCTTTGCATGGTCGATGCAGTCGGAAAGAAACTCACGTTCATCTTCCTGCGACCAGCTGAATGCTTTTTTCGTTCTTACACTATCGGATTTTGATGGTTGGTTATCTGAAGCAGAATTACTGCAGGCAAAACAAAAAGCGGTAACCAGAATTAATAAGATCCTTGCCATAAGCGCTGATTAAGGGTGAATAAAGCCTTGCAAAAATAGATGCTATCGAGTCATGTCTTCAAAAATGCGAACGGCTTCCAATTGCCAATGGTCGAAGCGGGTCTCGTAGCTTTCTTCTATCTTTTGATCTTTCCATATAAAGTTGTGTTTTTCACTATTGAGCCTGGTCAGGTAAAATTCATAGCCTCCTTCTTCTGATTCGTAAACCATTACGTGGGTGCCATCTTTCAGGTGAAAGGAAATGGGAAAGGTTGAGTTCATATTCATGCTGAATGCAAAGGTAAAGCCACGCACCTTTGAACCTATAAGGTCTTAAAGACCTTATAGATTGATTCTGATTTCACACCAGAATGTTGAGGCCGCTTTCCGGTGTTTAAAAAGTTCGCGGCATGGCGGGAACGTAAAGACGCCAACATTGATCAGCAACGAGCCACAGCCTATGTTTTTGCGATCCTTCGGGGATCTCCGTGTGGCCCTGGTCTTTCGCGCAACCTTCCGGTTTTAAGGCCCGGATGGTTCGAGCCGGTAGGGCATTTGAATTTTTGAAAAAGCTCACTATTTTGAAAATTCAATCACTGTCATGAAAACCTTCCGGTCATTCTTTTTATGCCTGGCTACTCCGTTGGCATGCATGCACCTTCATGCACAGCCTGCGGGATGGCAGTCGCAGGTGAACCGTATTCAAAATCAGCAATTCCAGCAGATGAGGCTCCTGCAGAATTTGAACCGCTATAGCTATAATTATAAGTCCGGCTATCTTGTAAATATCAAGTACGACTTCTTTGTTGTTATGAGGGACAGCAGCCAATTAAAAGTGAAGTCAAAGATCCATTCTGACACGGTGAGGCACATCAATTTCCTGGTATACGAAGACAAATCGCTATCAAAATCCGACTCAGACAGGAAGCGAAACATCCTGCCATCTGAAACACTGGCCGTTACAAGAGTGGACCGTACTTATGGTACCACCATTACGGGCCTGCCTACCGACAGCTGTTGGCTTTTTAAGGTAGTTAAGGGAAAGATCAATATTTATTCTTTTCTCTCGGAGATCAATATCGACTCGGACTATATTACGGCAGTCCAGATCGGAGATGGACCTATTGAGCCACTTAGCGAAGTGCGATTGAGGGAGCTTATGAAGGACAATAAAAAGGCGCTCAAATTTCTTGACAGAAAAAATTATTACCAGGCTATTATAAAGTATAATGAATAATTCATAAATGCTAGCTTGTGCCGATGAGAAGGGAACTGGCTTCATCGAACAATAAGCGCGACCGCTTTACGGCGACCTTCATACGCTTTGGTTCGAAGCACCTGCACAAGGGCACCACGGCAACCACCCTGCTTTTTCTGGAGATCAGGAACAAGGAGGGTCGTGTGGTTGCCGACCATGTTTGGTTTACCATGACAAAAGGATTTGAGAACTGCTGCCTGCGTCCCGGCGAGCGCATCGCTTTTGACGCAAGAGTACAGTCCTATACGAAGGGATACAAAGGCCTTCCCAAACAAATGCGCATGATGCCTCAACATGATTATAAATTGAGCCATCCCACCAGGATCATTAAGATCGATAATTCCTGTACAGACACAAAATGAAGGGCCCGGCCGCTCTTTTTGCGCAGCAGCCATTCATCCAATTTCTTCCCCGCTGCTTCATGCATTCGGTAACTTGATAAGCGAGGCACCGTTACAAACACTAAAGCTATTTTATGCGGATGCTATTTATACTGTTGCTGACGATTCCTTTTTACACACGGGCGCAATTCAATAGGTCGGCCATTGAACTCGCGCACGAAAACATCGAAGAATACCTGAAGTCAAAATTATTCAGGAACAAAACCTATACTTCTGTTTCCTATGGGCAACTGAAAGAAAAGAAGGATGCCGATAAAGAAACTGCGTGGGAGCTGAATCATATTTTCACGATTGAAGACGGGCGCCAGGCCGACAACCGGGATTCAACTTCCACAAAACAGGAATATAATTTTACATTTTATTTTGACAGGAAGCTGAATGTGATCAAGGCTGAGACGAGCCGTTAAGATGGCCGACGCTTGCTGTTCAATCAACATTCTCCAATAGAAGTTCCGCTGTGTTGCCGTCTTCCGCGGTGCTCACCATCCATGATCTGTCGACGCTTTTAACGGCAATAACCGTCAGGTTTTTGGCACGGTTTTTAAACTCTTCAAAAAAACATGTGATCATGGAAATGCGTAGAGAGAATACAATCGAAAAAAGAAAAAGGAAACTCATAACAAAGAGTCCCGTACTTGTTCGTTCGGTAAAACCTGGACAAACTTCAACGCTCTCCTGGCAGCGGGAGGCTTCAACACCTTCAGCCTTCTGGAGAAACTGATCTTATATAATTCCCGGGAATTCAAACGTAAAGAGTGCTAAGGACGGTGAAGGGTACGCAAAGAAATCGTTTGCGTTCCGCCGCGGCGGGACTGTGTTTTAGTGGTCCTTTGCGTTCGACCCGCCCTCGTGAAATTTTGATTTCTTTAAAATTCCGCAGTCCCGGTTGGAAATAATATTTTAATTTCCTGCCGGCTTGCTTCAATGGAGTCACTGCCCATTGAAGTCCCCTCGAAAACCCTATTCTTAACCAAACTGCTTTTATGAAAGTCTTTCTGCTGCTGTCGCTAATGACGGCGATCACGTTAACCGACAGATCAACTTCGCTGTTCAATGGCAAAGACCTTACGGGCTGGACCATCCACGGTACTGAAAAATGGTATGTTGAAAACCACGAACTCGTTTGCGAAAGCGGACCAGATAAGCAATACGGCTACCTCTCTACTAATAAGGCTTATAAAAACTTTATCCTGACACTTAAATTCAGGCAGGAGGCTAATGGCAATAGCGGTGTGTTCTTCAGGTCGGGCATTGAAGGTGTCAAGATCAGCGGGTGGCAGGTTGAGGTTGCCCCCGAGGGCCACCATACCGGCGGCATCTATGAATCCTACGGAAGAGGATGGCTCATTCAACCGAAACCTGAGGACGAAAAGCAATTGAAGGCGGGCAAGTGGAATTCTATGAAAATAAAGGTGCAGGGCGATGAAGTATCCACATGGCTGAACGGGCACCAGATGGTGTATATAAAAGATGAAAAGATCGGCCAGGGCGAAGGTTTCATTGCACTGCAGATACATGATGGCGGCGGCATTAAAGTGCGGTGGAAGGATCTTAAAATAAAAGAGCTTTGATTGTGATAAAAAATTACTCCCTTTAAATTCATTATGACCAAAACGTGCATTATGCGATTTTCCATTTGTCTCCTCTTCACGCTAACCGTTTCATTCAACCTTTTCGCTCAAGCCTATCAGCCGACGCAGGAGAATCTTGCTGCAAGACAAAGTTTTCAGAACGACAAATTCGGTCTGTTCATTCACTGGGGACCGTTCAGCATTCCCGGAGCCGGTGAATGGGTGATGAATAACCGCAACATCACGGTGAAGAATTATTCAAGGCTGGCGCGGTTCTTCAATCCTATTGCATTTAATGCCGCGGGATGGGTAAGCATGGCGAAGGCTGCAGGAATGAAATACATTACTTTGATCACGCGTCATCACGATGGCTTCAGCATGTGGGATACAAAATATTCTGATTTCAACATCATGAATACGCCGTACCACCAGGACATTGTAAAGATGCTGGCCGACGAATGCCATAAACAGGGCGTGAAATTATTTCTATACTATTCGCTGCTCGACTGGCGCCGCGACGATTATGCTTACTGGTCGGGCAATACCGGTCATGGTACGGGAAGAACGGTGAAGGGAAACTGGAATGATTACATTCAATTCATGAAGAACCAGCTTACCGAGCTGCTCTCGAATTATGGAGAGATCGGCGGCATCTGGTTTGACGGCTATTGGGATCAGCTTGATAATGATAATCATGATAATCCCACGCCGCGTGTTGACTGGCACTTCAGAGAGATCTATGATCTTATTCATCGGATCCAGCCTGCCTGTCTGGTTGGCAATAATCATCACATTACGCCGTTGCAAGGCGAAGACTTCCAGATGTTTGAAAAAGATCTGCCTGGCTTCAATACAACCGGCTTTGGTGGCGCGTCCGTATCGCCATTGCCATTGGAAACGTGCGAGACGATGAATGACTCGTGGGGGTTTAATATTACCGACACCCGCTACAAATCTGTAAAGCAATTAGTGCATTACCTCGTGAATGCAGCGGGCCGCAACGCAAATTTTTTATTGAATATTGGCCCGATGCCGAACGGAGAAATTCAGCAGGAATTTGTGGATACACTTGCACAGGTGGGAAAGTGGATGGGAGAGAACGGCAAATCGATCTATGGAACGCGTGGCAACATTATTGAGGCGCAGCCCTGGGGCGTTGTAACGGGGAAGGACAATATGCTGTTCGTGCATGTGCTCCGCGGCGCATCACAAGCCAACCTGTTCCTGCCGGGATTAAAACAAAAAGTGGTGAAAGCTGCGGTCTTGAAAACGGGCAGGCCGGTTACCTTCAAACAGCAGCCCGAGGGCGTGTTCCTTAATCTTTCGCAGACAACGATGGACGATATTGATACGATCATTCAGCTGGAAGTGAAGTAGAGCTATGCAGTTCGGCAAATAAATTAAAACGGGCAGCAAAACAGTGGGAGGATATAATAGCAACTGCCACCGCGGTCGGGGAAATTTTAAGTCTTGTTCTGCTTTGCGCGCAACACACCCTAATCGTAACACATGAAATCTATCGCAATAGACATGGATAACGTGATCGCCGATGTAGAGTCGCATTTTATCGACTGGTACGAGCGCGACTACGGCATCCGCGTTGAAAGAGAGCTGCTGCTCGGCAAACCGGAGGCGGAAGGCTTCCCCGATAAGCAAGCCGTCTGGAAATTTGTATTCACGCCAGGATTTTTCAGGACCGTTCCCGTCATGCCCGGCGCGGTCGAAGGCGTTAAGGAACTCATGAGGTCGTATAAAGTTTACATCGTTTCCGCTGCCATGGAATTTCCTCAATCGCTTTTCGAGAAATATGAATGGCTGAACGAACACTTTCCTTTCATCACCTGGAAACACATCGTGTTTTGCGGAGACAAAAGCGTTATTAATACAGATTACCTTGTGGACGACCATATAAAGAACCTTGATAACTGCAGCGGCAAGGCCCTGCTGTACACCGCCTGCCATAATATAAATATTCAACACCATGAACGCCTCAACGACTGGAAAGAAGTAGTGGACTGGTTCCGTCAACAGGAACACAAACAGACAACCTGACTTTCTTCACTCAAAAAATATAGCTATGCGATTTCTTGTATTGTTTCTTTTATGCGCCGCCTCGGTGCGTGCACAGCAGACATTGCCCAGCCGTTGGGATGAGCTCACAGCGAGCGATTGGCCAAAGGCATTGGAAAAATCTTCGCGTACCTGCATCCTTCCCATTGGCATTCTTGAAAAACATGGTCCGCATGCGCCTATCGGCTCCGATCTCATTCACGTAAGAGAATGGGCTGCCCGCGCCACTAAGCGGGAATATGCGGTGGTGTTCCCGGATTATTTTTATGGACAGATAAATGAAGCCAGGCATCAATACGGTACGTTTTCTCTGCCGAGCCACCTTGTAATGGAATTGCTCGATTCTACCTGCGAAGAGATCGGCCGCAATGGATTCGACAAGATCGTTATTATCAATGGTCATGGAGGCAATCCGAACCTGATCAGGTATTTCATTCAAACGCAGCTCGAAAGGAAAAGGAATTATGTAGTCTATTTCTTTGAGCCCAGCCAGGACTCGGCCTATTCAGCGAGCGTGAAGAAGACGCGGAAGTCAGATCCCGGCGGCGACATGCACGCTGGCGAAAATGAAACTTCAACCCTCCTTTATCTGCGGCCCGATCTGGTGAAGCTGGACAGTGCGCAGTTGGAGTCGGGCGCAAATCAGAAAAGACTGCCTGCCATTCCCAACACATATACAGCCATCTGGTGGTATGCTTCCTTCCCAAATCATTATGCAGGTGAAGGCGGGAAAGCCACTGCTGAATTGGGAAGGCTGATCACAGAGCATATTCTGGACCAGTTGGTAAATGCATTGAAGGGCGTAAAGGCAGATACAAGGTCGCTTCAGTTGCAGAATGAATTTTTCGACCGCGTGAAGAAATGAATATTTAAATGCAAAGGGCGCAGGCGATGCTGAGTTTTCGCAAAGCCTTAGTGATCTTGGCGCTCTTTGCGTTTAGTCCCTCGTTCAAATGTTTCCCTTCTTCTTTTCGTTGACTGCATGATCAACTGCTCGCGCCGTCAATGCCATGTAGGTAAGTGAAGGATTTTGTGTTGAGGTTGATGTCATACAGGCACCATCCGTCACGAAAACATTCTTGCAGGCGTGCATCTGATTCCATTCATTAAGCAACGATGTTTTGGGATCCCTTCCCATTCTCACGCCGCCCATTTCATGAATGTCCAGACCCGGTGCCTGGCTCGATTCGACCGTCTTTATATTGGTAAATCCTGCGGCGGTATACATTTCACTTAGCTGGTCAAAAAAATCCTGTCGCATGCGGCGGTCATTGTCATCGTAGTCAATGGATGTGACCAATAGCGGTATGCCCCATTCATCTTTTTGGTCGGTGCTCAGGCGCACATGGTTGGCTTCTTTCGGAATTGTTTCTCCCATCATGTGCGAGCCCACATGCCAAGGTCCGTAATCTTTTGATGAAAGCAATTTCCTTTTCAGGCTTTCACCAAAGCCATCCGAATTGCGCTCGATGCCGCGACTGGTGCCAAAGCCGGCTGCATAACCCCTGAGAAAGTTCGTTTCCTGTTTGTAAATATTCCTGAACCTTGGGATGTAGGCGCTCGTGGGCCTCCGTCCATCGGTTGTGAATTCTTTGAAGCCATGGTATTCGGCTGAAATGCGGCCGCTGTAAT
>DATMHB010000500.1:0-2845 GCA_035555175.1 Flavisolibacter sp.
AACAGTGACGGCACACTTGATAATTCCTTTGACACAGATGGTAAGGTCACAACTGCCATCGGAACAGATGATGCTGCACTTGCCGTGATCCAAATGGGGGGAAAGACTTATGTGGCCGGTTCCGCATTTACAGGTTCGCATTATGATTTTGCAGTTGTTGTTTATAATGATAACGGATCACTCGACGGCACGTGGGACACGGATGGCAAAGTCACCACATCCATCGGTGGCCAGGTGGATCAGGCCTATGATCTCAATTTCACGCCCGATGGTAAACTGGTGGTAGCAGGCTATAGCTTTAACGGCTCCAACTATTTATTTGCGGTAACGAAGTACAATGCCGACGGCTCCCTGGATAATACATTCGATGGTGACTCAGGAACCGGAAACGGTATTGTTACCAAATCCATCAATACCGGTATCGGAGGAAATGATATCGCTTACGACATGGTCGTTCAGCCCGATGGAAAGATCCTCTTGGGAGGCACTACCAATCTTTCAGGCACCAACGATTTTGCCATGGTGCGTTTCAATCCGGACGGCACGCTCGATACAGGATTTGACGGCGATTCCGGAACCGGTAACGGCGTCGTGGTCACGGCAATAGGTAGCAGTGCCGACCAGGCTTATTCGGTGGCTCTTCAGAGTGATGGCAAAATACTGCTTGCGGGTTCAACCGCCGTCTTTAACGGAACCGCTGATGAAAATAATTTCGCTATCGTCCGCTACAACACCAATGGAACCATTGATCTTTCCTTCGGATCCAGTGGTATCACCACGATCGACTTTGGAGGCGATGATTTCGGCTATTCGATCGCCTCACAGGGGACCAATATCATATTTGCAGGACGGTCCGGCACCAATCTCGCCATGACACGGCTGATCAATTCCACATCCATTCTTCCTGTTCAGCTGATGACGTTCACTGGTACGAAGCAGAACGCCTCGGTGGTGCTGAACTGGCAAACGGCTTCCGAACAAAATACGTCCTATTTTGAGGTGCAAAGAAGTAACGATGGCCAAAATTTCATTACGCTTTCGCAGGTGCGCGCCTCTGGCAATAGCAATTCTGCAAAGGACTATTCCTTTACCGATGTTAAGCCAAGGCCTGTGAATTTTTACAGGCTCAGGATCGTAAATACAAATGGCACCAGCTCATTGACCAGGGTGCTCATGATCCGCTTTGCTGATTTGGTGCACATGGAAGTGTTCCCCAACCCCGCAAGGAACAGTGTCACCATTCAGGTGACGCAGCCTTCAGGTGTGGTGGCAGTGCAGGTAACTGATATTTCCGGTAGGCTCGTGAAGCAAATGCAATTGCGTTCGTCCGGTACTACCTTGTCTGCTTCACTTGATATCAGCAGTCTGCCTGGTGGAATGTATTTCATCAGGGTGAACGATGAAACGATGAAGATCATTAAAGAATAATTTCGTTCCGGCTAAATAAACAAGGGCCCCGACGCTATGTCGGGCCCTTTATGTTTGTGTTTTATTCTTTGATCAATTTCGCAGTGCCGGTCCAACCGCTCATGTTAACCTTCACAACATAGCTGCCCGGCGCAAGTGCGCCTGCCGGCAGATAAGTTTGTGTGCTGCCTGACGATTGTTTGATGACGGAGAATTGTTTTTGCACCTTTCCTGTCATGTCACTGATCTCGATATTCATCATTCCGGTTTGGTTGTTGTCGACCTTGAGAAAAAAACGATCGGTTACCGGATTGGGAAATACCTCAATGCTTTCAGAAAACACTTCAGTTCCTCCGGAAGTTGCAAGCTTTACCGCCTGACCGGTTGAAGTGTTGTTAGTGATCTGCCACCAGTTGATATTCCAGCCACTGCCCTTTGCATCAGTAGTAACAATGCGAAGGGTTTGTTGTCCTGCAGGAAGGGTTACTTGTGCAGAAACGGTCTGATAGGTTTGCCACCATCCTGTGTTGGGAACCGTTACAGTTGCAAGCGAAGTACCCGAAGAATTCCTTAATTGGAACTGCACACCTGTATTGGTTGTAGCCACGCGGAAGTTCACTGTATAAGTGCCTGCCGCAGGAACATTCACCGAATAATCCATCCAGTCGTTATTTTCCTGCCAGCCTACATTGAGTCCGCCGCCAGCATCGCCTGTATTTTCAGTTTGAATGCCACTCATGGCCGTATAACTTTCCGCTTCGATCTTAATAGAAGTAGTGGTTGCAGGAGGCGGAGGCGGCGTTGCAGTACCAACGATCTCCCACCAGTTAATGTTCCAGCCCGAGCCTTTTGCATCAGTAGTAACGATGCGAAGGGTTTGCTGTCCTGCAGGAAGGGTTACCTGCGCTGATATAGTTTGATAAGTTTGCCACCAACCGGTATTGGGAACAGTAACAGTTGCAAGTGCAGTGCCGGAGGCATTTCTTAATTGGAACTGAACACCTGTATTGGTTGTAGCTACACGGAAGTTTACGGTATAAGTACCTGCCGCAGCTACATTGACCGAATAATCCATCCAATCATTATTTTCCTGCCATCCAACATTGAGTCCGCCACCAGCAGCATCGCCTGTGGTCTCGGTTTGAATGCCGCTCATCGCTGTATAACTTTCAGCTTCGATCCTCAGCGTTCCGGTAGTTGCCGGCGGAGGAGGAGGTGGTGGCGTTGCGGTTGCGCCAGCAATTTCCCACCAGTTGATATTCCATCCGGAGCCCTTTGCGTCAGTAGTAACAATGCGAAGCGTCTGCTGTCCTGCAGGAAGTGTTACCTGTGCAGAAACGGTCTGATAGGTTTGCCACCATCCTGTGTTGGGAACCGTTACAGTTGCAAGCGAAGTGCCCGAAGCATTCCTTAATTGGAACTGCACACCGGTATTGGT
>DATMHB010000501.1:0-4264 GCA_035555175.1 Flavisolibacter sp.
TTGTCCCCCTACAAACGATTAGCCCGGTTTATCACAATTCATAATTTATGCTGCCACCCAATTCTCAACTTCGCAGCAGTTTAAACCTAAACCTGATTTTTATGAGACGGATTTATGCACTGCTCCTCCTGAGCATGACAGTGTCGTTTGCTTTTGCACAGTCAACAGCGCGCATTTCAGGAGCCGTTAAGGATGGAGACGGAAAATTCCTCTCTTCTGCAACAGTTTCTCTTTTAAAATCAAAAGATTCGTCTCTGGTCAAGATCGCGCTTTCCGACAAGGTGGGCCTTTATGAATTCCTCAACATAAAAGAAGGCACCTATCTTATTTCGGTGACTTCTGTGGGTTACAAAAAAACTTACTCCAGGCCTTTCGAATTTAAAGGCATCGATCAGGAGTTACCAGCGGTTTCGCTCCAACAGAATGCCAAAAGCCTGAATAATGTTACCGTTTCAGCCACAAGGCCATTTGTTGAGACGAAGCTTGATAAAACGATCGTTAACGTAGAAGCTTCGCCGTCAAGTGCCGGCTCAACAGCACTCGAAGTGCTGGAGAAATCACCCGGTGTAATGGTGAACAGCGATGGTGTGATCAGTCTGCGCGGCAAGCAGGGCGTCATCGTAATGGTGGATGGCAAGCCGACTTATTTGTCCGCAGCCGATCTGGCCAACCTCCTGAAAAACATGCCTGCGTCGGCGCTGGATCAGATCGAGATCATGACGAACCCTTCTTCAAAATATGATGCGTCCGGTAACTCCGGTATCATCAATATCAAAACAAAGAAAGGCAAGAATGAAGGCTTTAACGGTAGTCTCACGCTGGGCGCTACAACAAGTATTTATCAACGCGATGGAAATTATTATTTCATGCCCAAGTCGCAGAACAGCGTAAACTTCAATTACAGGAAAGGAAAGATCAATTTGTTCGGAAATTATAATCCGAATTATTTCCGCGGCAGAAATACGATGGATATCAATAGCAAGCAGATTGATGCGAAAGACGGCACCCTGAAAGGATATACTGATCAGCAGACACGATTCAAATTCGGCAATTTCAATCAAACGCTGAAGCTCGGTCTTGACTGGAATGCATCTAAGAAAGACGTATTCGGCATTGTAGCCAGCGGCTTTGTTTTCAACGGACACCCAACCCCTGTAACGATCGCCGACGTAAAAGATATCAACTATGTGCTTGAGTCGAGGCTCATCACTTACAATAAGAATGACATCAGCTTTAAAAATTTCACGGGTAACCTGAACTGGAAGCACAGCTTCGATTCAACAGGGCGTGAACTGACGGCCGATTTTGATTACGTCCGCTACAGCACACGCACCGAAATGAACCTGACGACCGACATTTACGACGGGTCGCTGCAGTACAAGCGTTCTTCCTCACTAAGAGGAAATATTCCTTCCGGAATAGACATTTATTCTTTCAAAACGGATTATACGAAGCCGTTCAAGAACGGAAGGATTGAAGCCGGACTGAAGTCAAGCTTCGTTAGGAATGATAATCTCGTTGGTTACGAAAACAATTATGGCAGCGGATGGATGGAGGACAAGATCCGGTCGAACCATTTTATTTATGAAGAGAACGTAAATGCTGCTTATGTGAGCGCCAACAGGCAATTAGGCAAATGGACATTGCAGGGTGGTTTGCGGATCGAAAACACGATCTCAAACGGAAACCAGTTGACGTCGAAAACGAAATTCAACCGGGATACGACGAATCTTTTCCCCACAGCCTTTGTAAGCTATGCAGTGAACAAGAAAAATACTTTCACGCTTTCTTATGGCCGTCGCATCAATCGTCCGAATTACCAGGATTTGAATCCGTTCATTTTCTTTCTCGATACGCTGTCCTTCAGGCAGGGAAATATTTATCTCAGACCTCAATACACCAACAATATTGAATTCAGTCATGCCTACCTGGGAAAGTTCATTACCACGCTGAGCTACAACAATACTTCAGATGTGATTTCGCAGATCATCAAACCAAAGGAGGGTAGTGAGGGCAAGATCCGTTATCTCACTCCCGATAACGTGGCGAAGCTGAAGAATATCGCGCTGTCGATCACAGCTCCCGTGCCGGTAAAGAAATGGTGGAACCTCAACTTCTTCGGTACCGTTTTTAACAATCACTATACGGGCGTGTATGACACCATCAATATTGACCTGGCGTATACCTCTTTCATGTTCAATTTGACCAACACCTTCACGATATCGAAAGGCTTTACGGGTGAACTCAGTGGATTCTACAGGTATAAATCAGTTGACCAGCTTACGAAGATCGAACCGATCTACCAGATGAGCATCGCATTTCAAAAACAGATCATCAAGGGTAAAGGAACCCTGAGGCTGAATATACGGGATCCGTTTGCATGGCAAAAATTCGAAGGTCTGAATGACTATGGTTATATCTATATGCATTTCAGAAGCCGCCCCGATGTCAGGCAGGTGACCGCCACTTTCACTTACAGGTTCGGCAAGCCCCTCCAGCAACAGCAGCGTCGCAAAGCAGGCAGTTCTCAGGAAGAACAGAGCCGGGTGGGCGGTGCCGGTGCCGGCGGATAACTCTTTTAGTTTTTCTCATGTGCATACGGCCCCTTTTTCAAAAGGGGCCTTTTTCCGGAAAGGGGGGAGGATCGCACAACGCGGATCTTCTCATAATTTATCTTCCTCCTTTATCTTCGTGCTTCAATACATTTTATGCCTTCATTTGATATTGTAAGCAAAGTTGATGCACAGGCCCTCGACAATGCAGTTAATGTTACCAGCAAGGAAATCACCAACCGGTTCGACTTCAAAGGCTCGCACGTGGCCATCAACCTCGATAAAAAGGAATACAAGATCAACATTGAAACAGAGGATGACATGAAGATGAGGCAGCTTATTGACGTTCTTATTAGCCGGGCCCACAAACAGGGTATTGCCCCTGAGGCTTTCGATACGTCGAAAGAAGGTTACCAAAGCGGCAAAACATGGAAAAAAGAAGTGCTCGTGCGCAACGGTCTGAAGCAGGAGGACGCAAAAAAGATCGTAAAACAAATTAAGGACAGCGGCCTTAAGGTGCAGGCTTCGATTAATGATGACCTCGTTCGGGTGACGGGCAAAAAGATCGACGATCTTCAGGAGGTGATACAGGCCTCAAAATCGTGGGGTCTGGGCATTCCCCTGCAATACGAGAATATGAGGAGTTGAGGCCTTGTTCCGCACTGATAGCCAAATTTGTACACTTATTCAACAAGTGCTTAACAAAAAATCTGAAGCCTTGGGTTGAAATTCGAGGCATTTCTCTTAATTTCGCGCCTTCAATTCAGGCCAACACCCGTTATTAAATAAAATCGTTATGAAAAAAGATCTTCATCCAGCCAATTACCGTTATGTTGTTTTTAAGGACATGAGTAATGGTTATAGTTTTTTGAGCCGCTCTACCGCTGCTACAAAAGAAACTGTAAAGTGGGAAGACGGAAATGAGTATCCGCTGGTTAAACTGGAGATTTCCAATACGTCGCACCCTTTCTTCACTGGCAAGAACATGCTGGTTGATACAGCAGGACGTATTGACAAATTCAAAAAGAAGTACGAGAAAAAGAAATAATTATTTCTCTTGTCATGAGAATCTTATCCCGACGCTATGTCGGGATTTTTTATTTTTATGGAATAGGCCGGATATGAAAAAGATCGTGTTTACAGAAGAATTCTGCCAGCCAGAGAACCTGTTTCCCTTCACATTGACGCGCCAGATCCAGGACATCAGGGTTGGCATCTCAACGATCAGGGAAAAATGGGAATTGGCCCTTGGTCTGCCATCCTTCGATAAGGCAGAAGACGATTATAAGGATCTTGAGCGGGCTATAACGATTGACGATACCCTTGGGAAAGACACAGCATATCTCATACATGGGAACATTCTTCCCACTGCAAAATTGGTAAAGCAGATAAAGAAGCTAAAGGCAGGTGAGTTCATTTCCGTGCGTAAAAAAGAGAGCGTCGTTTATTGTGTTTCAAAGGATGAGGTGCTGGAGGCCCACAAGATCCGGATGCGGAAGGCCGTGGAGCTGGAATCAGAGACCAGGGAAATCCATTATCCATGGGATATATTTCAATTGAATTCATGGGCCATCCAACAGGACTTTGAATTCCTCACAAAGGGGCGAAAGGGACAAAGGATCTCATCTTCGAATAAGGTGTCCAATCCATCGGCCGTCTTTCTCGAAAAAGGCGCCTTTATGGAACATTGTATCGTAAATGCCAATGAAGGG
>DATMHB010000502.1:0-5851 GCA_035555175.1 Flavisolibacter sp.
CCATCATTCAGCACGCCGAAAGGGGCCACGGTTTCCATATACCGGTCAACGATGTGCAGGTGCTTCGGCATCACATTCCATTTCAACTTTACGAAAATAAATTTCTCAATATTGAGCTTGTTGAATGACTGTGCGGGAACCTTTAGTTCCTTTTTCACACGAAGCGTTCTAAGATTGTGATGGAGGTCAATGATATGATCGAATTGTTCATCCTTTAATTCCTTTATCATTTGTGCCCAGTCATCCTGAAGCACGTGGATTTTGCTGATATAGGGATTGTTCTCCATCACTGTTTTGAATTTGGGCTTGATCAGAAAATGGATCTCGGCACCGGGCAGCTGCTTTTTGAGGCAGCGCACAACGGGCGTTGTGAGTACGATATCGCCGATGGAGGAAAATCTTATGATCAGGAACTTCATTCGAGCATTGAATTTTACGCGAATTACGCGAATTCATCCGGAACGGGAAAAATTCAAAATTCAAAGAATCCTAAAGCACTGAGCTTACTACTGATTTGTACCAATCATTTCTACGAAGCACTAGCTAAGACTGCATTGAAGCATTAAGTGGAGAATGCCAACTACCCTCGCTTCGAACAGAGGATCTGGTCCAGCGCCTTATTTCCGTGGGTATCTTAACGACATTTATTCTTTAAGGAAGGCCTAACGGAATACAGCGCCTTTCGTTGCGTCGCATAGCACGAAGTAGAGACTTTGAATTAAAGACCGTCCAAATTCAGAGTGTTGCAGAGCGCCCATTCATAAGAGGCGGCCTTTGGATTTAATGCATCGTGCGCATTGAATCGGCTTGAACTTTTGGCTCCACCTTTTGTTTCAAGACAAAAGGTTGGAAAAAGAAACTTCGAATCCTTTAAGAAAACTCCGCAATAGAGAAACTGTGCGCGGGTCCCGCCCGGCAGGAGACCCACGCACAAAGCTGGAAAAAGAAAATAACAACCGTTAAGGAAACATCGTTTAAGAGAGGCATTGCCGCGCGTCACGCCGAAGGCGGAGACCCGCGGGCAAAGTAGGTCGTTGGCGACGACCCGAACAACCGCCCGGAGGGAGTAAACGCAAAGCGCGCAAAGACCGCGAAAATGCTATGATGCTTTTCGCTACGGTGCGTCCTCCGCGTCCTTGCGGTTAAAACCTTTACTCTTCCAGATAATTCAGGTCTTTATGAAAAGTTTCTTCTGTAAAATAAAAAGCGATAAAGGTAATCGCCATGACGATCACGCCCGTGATCATTCCCGACTTTGTAATGGACCAGTGCCAGCCTTTCTGAAAAAGGTCAAGGAACAAAAGATTGATCAGCGGCAATGAACCGCGTACCATATTGGGAACCGTGGTAGCTGCAGTGGCCCTGAGGTTCGTTCCGAATTGCTCTGCACCCATTGTTACAAATATGGCCCAGAAGCCGGTGCTGAATCCCAGCAATCCCGAGATCAGGTACATATTGGTATCGTTGCGATTGAAAGGACTGAAAAAAGCAACGAGGCAGACGACGGTTAACAGATAAAAAATAAGAAGTGCTTTCTTTCTGCTCCTGAGTTGCTGGCTCACCAGTCCAATCAGGATATCGCCGATCGAAATGCCGATGTATGCAAACATGATGGACCGTCCGGAATCAACCGCATTCGCGCCATAAAAATCTTTTGCAAACCGGTCGCTCTGGTTCACCAGGATACCGATCACATACCACGTAGGCAATCCAATGAGGATGGCCAGCAAATAATTCCTGAAGCGTGTTGCGTTCGTAAAAAGTGATATGAAATTACCACGCGCTACATTGGTTTCCCTTGCGCGCTTGAACATGCCCGATTCAACTACACTAACCCTCAACAAAAGGAGCAAAATGCCCAGTACGCCGCCGATTTTATAACACAGACGCCAGTCTTCAGTGAACTGGTAAGTAAAATACGCTACCACAGCACCCATTAATCCAATGCCTGCTACAAGTGAGGTGCCGATGCCTCTTTTATTTTTTGGCAGCAGCTCGCTCACCAGCGTAATGCCCGCACCGAGTTCGCCTGCCAGGCCAAGTCCGGCAAAAAAGCGACAGGCGGCATATTGATCCACACTTCCGATATAGGCCGTTATAAAATTGGCGATGGAATATAAAATGATAGATCCGAACAGCACTGAAAGTCTTCCTTTCTTGTCTCCCAGGATGCCCCATAGAATGCCGCCTAGCAACAGTCCTCCCATTTGCCAGTTGATCACCTTGGTACTGTCGGCGAGCATCGTGAGGTCGGTAGCGCCCACCGCCAGCATGCTTTCCCTTTTTACAATTCCGAACAGGAGGAGGTCATAGATATCGACAAAATAGCCGAGGGCGCCAACGATCACAGGTAAAGACAGGATGCCGTAATTACGATTGCTTGTCATGTGCGGAAGGTTGAGCAGGGACAACTTTCTTTTTTGCAAAAAATAGTTTGTACAGCACCGGCAATGTAGTAATGAGAATGATCCCAATGGTGATGCCTTCAATATGATCTTTGAGGCTGAAATTAAATTCACTCAACACCCAGGACTGCAGAAAATGACCGCCGAGCATCATCGCCGAAACCCAGACAATGCTTCCCACGATGTTATAAAAAATAAATGTCGGCCTGTGCATTTTTACAATGCCCGCAACGATGGGTGCAAAGGTGCGGATAATGGGCAGAAATTTTGCAAGGAAGATGGTGGCCTTTCCATATTCATGATAGAAATCCGTAGCCCGCACCAGGTGCTTTTTGCGAAACAACCAGGTTTCCTTTCTTTCATAAAGCAAGGGACCGGTCTTGCGGCCAAACCAGTAACCGACCAGATTACCGAGCACGGAAGCAATGATCACCATCACGATGATCACCGAGTAATGGAGCCCAAAGAACTGGTGGGCCAGCTCACTGATATAAATGCCGGCAGCAAAGAGCAGGGAATCGCCTGGCAGAAAGAAGCCGACAAACAATCCTGTTTCCGCAAACACTACAAATAATAAAAAATAAAGTCCGCCATTGTGGATGATCCATTCAATGAACTGCTGGATGAAACCACCCTGCAATAACGTAATATGTAATAAACTACTCATTTCGCCCCCGTTCCGCCGCAGCGGGTTTTTCGATTTCAATAATTACCGTTGTCGGTACCTGTTCTGTTCATCATGACCGAACAAGTACTTTCTTCAGCCCTGCAATATAAAGGTTCTGCGTGCACCGGCGTCAACTTATACCATTTCTTCAGGGGTCAACCAGCTCACCTTCCCATTTGCTTACAACGCTTGTTGCGAGTGCGTTGCCAACAACATTGGTCATTGTCCTGAACATATCGCAAAAATGGTCGATGGGCAGGATCAGCGCCACGCCTTCGGGCGGAATCCTGAACATGGCACAGGTAGCCAGCACCACCACCAGGGAAGCCCGGGGCACGCCGGCAATGCCTTTCGATGTAAGCATCAGCACCAGCAACATCGTTAGCTGGGTGCCGAGGGAAAGCTCTATACCATAGGCCTGTGCAATAGCCATCGACGCGAAGGTCATATACATCATGCTACCATCCAGATTGAATGAGTAGCCTAAAGGCAATACGAATGCGACAATCCTGTCGCGGCACCCAAATCGTTCGAGTTCTTCCGTCAGCTTTGGGAATACAGCTTCGCTGCTGGTAGTGCTGAAGGCAATGAGCATCGGGCTTCCAATCCTTCTCAATAATTCTTTCATTCTGCCCTTGAGGATGATAAAACCTGCCGACAACAGCACGATCCATAAGAGAGCAATGCCAATAAGAAAATAGACATAATAGATGCCGTAGAACTTTAATATCTGTGCACCATTGATGGCCACTACGCCGGCAATGGCACCGAATACTCCGAGCGGTGCAAAATTCATCACGTAGTTCACCATCTTGAGAATGATGTGTGAAGCGACTTCCAGTGCTTTTATCAACGGCTTTGCATAATCGCCAATAGATGCTGCGGCCACACCAAAGAATATAGAAAAAACTACCAGCTGCAGGATCTCATTATTGGCCATCGCTTCAATGAAACTTTTAGGGATCACGTGTTCGACGAAGTTCTGCAGTGAGAAAGTTTTTTGTTTTCCCATGAGGTCCTGCAATCCAGCCACGTCTGAATGTGAGAGATCGATATTGGAACCCGGCTTCAGATAGTTCACCAATACCAATCCGATCAGGAGCGAAATAAGCGAAGCCGTGATGAACCAAAGAATGGCTTTGCCACCTACGCGTCCAACAGTCTTGATATCTCCCAGCTTCGCGATGCCCACTACAAGGGTGGTGAACACCAATGGCGCAATGATCATTTGAACGAGGCGGATGAAAATATTGCTAAGGAGCTTGATGTTGTCGGAAAAAGATTTTCGGAAATCGGGGGCTGCGTAATTGAAGACGATATAACCAACGGCAAATCCAAGCACCATCGCAATAAGAATATATATCGTCAGCCTGTTTCCTTTTCCCATAAGAAGCTTTGAGTTAAGATGCCGAAAATCGGAAAAATAATCAATCAAAGAAATAGTATTTGATTGAATGAGAAACTGTTTGTGTAAAACATCTGCTTCCCTTATTGAATTATTGTTTTACTTTACGAGCTAAACCCTAATTGACTTCTATATGAGTTTATTTGTCAAGAAATCATTGGCCCATCTCATGGCTGATGCCGACGATTCGGAAAAAAGTTTGAAAAGAACTTTAGGATCGGGAGCGCTGATCGCGTTGGGTATCGGCGCCATTATCGGTGCAGGTATTTTTGTGCGTACCGCCAATGCAGCGGGAGCGCACGCAGGTTCTGCTGTTACACTTTCCTTCATTTTAGCCGCTATCGGTTGTGCCCTCGCCGGTTTGTGTTACGCAGAATTTTCATCTATGATACCAATCGCCGGAAGCGCATATACATACAGTTATGCAACAATGGGTGAACTCGTTGCCTGGATCATTGGATGGGACCTGGTGCTTGAATACGCGCTCGGAGCAGCCACCGTTGCCATCGGGTGGTCACAGTATCTGAATGATCTGTGTACGAATGTTTTTGGTTTCACCATACCTTATGAATGGTGCCACTCACCGTTCCAGGCTTCAGAGGCCGGTGTTCGTGGTATAATGAACCTGCCTGCTGTATTCATTTTGCTGATGCTGACATTGCTGCTCATCAGGGGCACCAAGGGTTCTGCGATCGTGAACAATATCATAGTAGTTCTGAAGATGGCGATCGTGATCCTGTTCATCGCGCTGGGATGGAAGTTTATGAATCCGGCCAACCACAACCCTTATCTGATCCCTGCCACGCAACCCGATGTAACGCTCAATATTATTGATCCGATTACGGGAAAAAATGCCGTGCACCATTACTCCGATTTCTGGAACCATGGCTGGGCAGGTGTTATTGCGGGCGCGGGCGTCGTGTTTTTTGCATTCATCGGCTTTGATGCCGTTTCCACGGCGGCCCAGGAAGCAAAAAATCCAAAGAGGGATATGCCTCGTGGCATATTGATCTCTCTCGCCATCTGCACTGTATTGTACATCCTTTTTTCTTACGTGCTTACAGGCCTGTCGCCTTTCACAGATTTCCTAAAACAAGGTGGCGAAGCGTCTGTTTCATATGCGGTTAAAACCTACATGCCAGCATCGTACAACTGGCTGTCTATTTTTATCACGGCTGCCATCCTTTTCGGATTTTCTTCGGTGATCCTGGTGATGCTGTTGGGTCAAACGCGGGTGTTTTATACGATGTCGAGAGATGGACTGATCCCGAGGGTCTTTTCTGACCTGCATCCCAAGCAAAGGACCCCTTACAAATCGCAGTGGTTATTCTTCGTGTTCGTTTCGCTGTTTGCCGCTTTTATTCCGGACAGTGT
>DATMHB010000503.1:0-4116 GCA_035555175.1 Flavisolibacter sp.
GTCAGCAATTATGATGTCAATACATTTTCACCAAAGAATAGCGGCGATGATATTGGTATGGCGGCAAGGGTTCAGTTCAACAATACATCGATGCTCAATGCCGCGCGCAAACTGCAACTCAATTCTTCTTTCGATTATGAACTTGTGCAGGAAAAATTCAAGCCCGTGGAAAGACTGCGCTATGTGGAATTCAGCAGGGAGTGGGGACTTCCTTTGGTGTTGGGACCGGCAACGGAAAACATACTGAGGGCATCTACACAATTAAAGGCTGCCAACAATACCTACACGTATCAGTTCATGACGTATCAGCGCAGCGACCGGTATAAAGGATACCAGAACATCCTTCAGCAGGCCTCCAATTTCGGAGGATGGATGCTGAATAATCAATTGGCAGTGACAAATTTTAATAGTCTTTATGGCAAGGGACAATACCTGCGGCCTGTTCTGGACATCAGCAAGCAGTTGAAAGAGCTGGCATCCATCCGTCTCGGATTCCGGTACGCGCTCGAAAAAAATGAGGTGAAGGACACCAAGAGCGACACGCTTTCTGCACAAAGCTTTTCCTTCGATACCTATTCCGCTTACATCAAATCGAATGAAAGCAAAAAGAACCGGTATGGCCTCACTTTCTTCACACGTTCTGACAAATACCCGCTGTTAAAAGAAATGGTGCGGGGCGACAGGAGCTATAATACCAATGTAGAAGCGCAGATCCTGCAAGGCAGTCATCACCAATTGCTTTTTAGTGCCACTTACAGGGTGCTGAAAGTGTACGACAAAAATATTTCGAGGCAGAAGGATGACCGCACGATCCTTGGCAGAACAGAATATCTGATCAATGAATGGAAGGGGCTTCTAAGTGGTAATGTCCTATATGAGCTGGGTACCGGACAGGAACAGAGAAGGGACTATGCATATTTTGAAGTGCCGGCCGGACAAGGTGAATATACCTGGATCGATTACAACAACGACGGTATTCAGCAGCTAAATGAATTTGAAGTGGCCGTTTTTCGCGACCAGGCAAAATTCATCAGGATCTTTATTCCGACCAACCAGTTTGTGAAAGCAAATTACACAACGCTGAATTATAGTTTTACGGTCAATCCGAAAGCGGTGCTCAATAAGCCCGGCCTGCATGGAATTGCCAATGCCGTTTCACGCGTTAATTTCCAAACGTCCATGCAGCGTTCGAAGAAATCGGTCGCTAACGGCGATTTCGAGTTCAATCCTTTTCGCACCGACCTTACCGACACGGCCTTACTGACCCTGAACACTTCATTGCTCAATTCATTTTCTTTCAATCGCTATTCGACTGTGTGGGGCATTGACGTGAGCAATATACAGAACCTTGGCAAGGCACTGCTGACATATGGATACGAGAGCCGGAAACTGAATGACTGGATCGCCAAGATCAGGTTCAGTATCAGCAATGCCATTACGTTCGATGTAACTAACAGGAAAGGACAGACGGGATTATTTACGCCGAGCTTTGGCAATCGCAATTACGAGCTCGATCTTTTCTCTTCGGAGCCGCGGCTATCGCTTGTGCGTGGCACGGTGTTCAGACTGCAGACGAGCTACAAGCTGGAGCGGAAAAAAAATAAGGACCTGTATGGAGGCGAGCGGTCGCTTTCCAACTCCATCAACGTGGAATCAAAATACAATGTACTTCAGAATAGCTCTGTCGCCACCCGCTTCAGTTTTAATGCCATCAGGTTTGAGAAACCTGATGTAACAGTGAAAAATCCAAATGTGGAATATATAATTCTGGATGGACTGCAGCCCGGATCGAATTATTTGTGGGGGATCGATTATACTAAAAAACTCTTCAATAATCTTGAGTTGAACCTTCAGTATGAAGGGCGCAAGCCGGGTAGCACGCGAACGATTCATACCGGGCGGGCTTCCGTGAGGGCGCTTTTTTAAGTCTGGCAAAACGCGTAAGCAACGTCGGCATAAAGCAGTAACGTTACTCTCGCTCGTTGTGCTTTGCCGCACGAAGCCTTGGCGTAGGCCGGCGCTATTTGTTGCTGAGTATTTGCTTACTGCTCTGTTGTGACCGCTTTTCTATTCGTCATGTGTCCGGCATGCAAATATTCAACCCGGCGGACTATAAAATTTTTTTGAATTATTTCATCAGCAGGCGCGGCATCTGCAAGTTTCTGACAGTGTTAAACCTGTGCGGATCAGCTGATAGATTTCCAGTGAGAAACGATCCGGCCTCTTCCAGCTAACTAAAGTGCATCACAGCAAAGCGGCACTATACTTGCGTCAGTGGCACATCAAGCCGCCATTGTGTTGTTAACTTTTAAAAAAAACTCAACTATGAAACAGAAATTTATGGCGGCCCTTTTAGTGGCCTGTACCCTTTTCGTTTTCGCTCCGGCAAAAAGTTCTGCAAAGCCAGTATTACCTGAGAAGGTTTATCAGGCAGCAAACCCTTTTCAAATACCCGTGCTCGTAAATGGTTTGCCCAGTACACTCACGATAACGAATTTTGCGGTTCAGAACGGCCAGCTTGTTGCTACCGGCGTATTGTCGGGATTGACAAATCTGATCACGGTGCCTGTTTCTCCTACGGCCAGCAGCTGTCAGGTGCTAACATTACACGTAGGTGCGATCCATCTTGACTTGCTGGGTTTGGTGGTTGATCTGGCTGCCATTGACCTGAACATCCGCGCCGACGCAGCGCCCGGAAATCTTCTGGGCAACCTGTTGTGTGCAATTACCAATTTGCTTAATAACCCTTCATCCCAGTTAACCGGGGTTGCCGGATTGTTGAACAGAGTACTTGCTATTTTTGGATAATTCGGTAAGAACTGAAAGGGCCCGGACCAGCCCTTTCAGTTCTTTAATTTGTCAATGTCCAAAAAAATTCGTTCGATGTGTCGGCTATACATTGAACCTGAAATGCATTACGTCTCCATCCTTGACAATATACTCCTTTCCTTCAATGCGAAGCCTTCCCGTTTCCCGCGCCGCGCTCTCTGATCCGTATTTTACATAATCATCATAGCTAATGACTTCCGCCTTAATAAACCCTTTTTCAAAATCGGTATGGATCACGGATGCTGCCTGTGGCGCCTTCCATCCTTCATGAATGGTCCATGCGCGCACTTCCTGAACACCGGCAGTAAAATAAGTCTGGAGGTTGAGTAATTTGTATGCAGACCGGATCAAACGGTTGAGTGCCGGCTCCTTCATTCCATATTCTTCCATGAACATCTGCTGATCGTCCTTATTATCCATTTCAGCGATCTGCTGCTCGATCGAGTTATTCATGATGATCACTTCAGCGTCTTCGTTCTTCACGGCTTCCTTCAGCATTTCGGAGAATTTATTTCCCCTATGCATGGATGCTTCGTCAACGTTGGCAACATAAAGAACCGGTTTCGCAGTGAGCAGGAAAAGCTCCGCAACCGCAGCCAGTTCTTCCTTGCCAAGATCGAGTTCCCGGATATTTTTGCCTTGTTCGAGGAATTGTTTACAACGGTTCAGTACTTCCAGTTCCACCCTGGCCTTTGGATCCGTCTTCGCCATTTTCTCGCTGCGGATGATCTTTTTGTCGATACTTTCCAGGTCTTTCAGTTGTAATTCTGTATCGATGATCTCCTTATCGCTCACTGGATTGATCGCACCTTCATCTCTTAAGATGTTTTCATCCTCGAAGCAGCGGATCACATGGAAGATGGCATCTACTTCGCGGATATTGCCCAGAAACTTATTTCCGAGTCCTTCACCTTTGCTGGCTCCCCGTACAAGTCCGGCAATGTCTACGATCTCAATTTGAGTGGGGACAATGCGATTAGGGCGGACGAGCTCGGCCAGTTTATTCAAGCGTTCATCCGGAACATCAACCAAACCGATATTCGGATCGATGGTGCAGAACCTGTAATTGCTTGCCTGTGCCTTTGCACTGTTGCTCACCGCATTAAATAAAGTTGATTTGCCTACG
This sequence comes from Flavisolibacter sp., assembly GCA_035555175.1. Lineage (GTDB taxonomy): Bacteria > Bacteroidota > Bacteroidia > Chitinophagales > Chitinophagaceae > Flavisolibacter. The sequence continues at coordinate 3,956 of DATMHB010000503.1, forward strand.
TTCGGTAAGCCCACGATGCCAGCCTGTAAAGCCATGTTTAGTAAAATTTTCAGTTGCCAGAGTGGAGGGCCGCTCTGCAACCTGTTTCAGGGGCGCAAATATAATGCAAACCGGCTGCACTGGAAGTTAAGAAAGCCCTATTCATTTTCTGGCAATATGGG
>DATMHB010000504.1:0-6015 GCA_035555175.1 Flavisolibacter sp.
TACCATTTTTTTATTGTAACGAAAGATGGAAAAACGCAGGCACAGAACTTCATTAACCGCGTTACATTAACGAGCGGAGATCTTCCGCCCGTACTCGACGTAGAGCAGACATTCGGCGCTTCGGCTGTCCAGATCAGAAAAGAAGTAAAGACCTGGCTCGAGGTGATCGAAAACTATTATTCCGTCCGGCCGATCATCTATACCAATGTCGATTTTTATGAACGCTTCCTCAAAGATGCTTTTGATGAATATCCCCTGTGGGTGGCACACTACCTTCAGCCCCACCAGCCAAGGATCAGCAGGGACTGGACCTTTTGGCAGCACAGCGAACAGGGAAGGGTGAACGGAATCCTGTCTCGCGTTGACTTTGATGTGTTCAATGGCGACTCTCTTTCATTCAAGGCTTTATTAGTACCTTGACCGCAATGCATGAATTTGATTCCGGCGGCATTGATCCGGACACGAAAAAGTATTTCCGGAAGATCATGAATTCATTTTCATTCGGCCTTCTTTGGTTGCTCAGCGTGTCAACGGCTGGCCTTTTTCTGCAATTAGGCGTGGTAAGAAATGGAATGCGTTGGTACAATATTCTGTTCTACTTTCTTTTCCTGCTCAGTTTCGCTTTACTGCTCCGGTATTTTTACCGCGTATGGAAGAAGTAATTTATCCTAAATGTTGAATAGGAAACTGCTCGCCGGGGTTTAGAATATGTCGATGCAAAGGGCAGTTTAGAAGGCACTGAACTGTCGGCCGCCGCCAGGCGCAAAGGACGCAAGGCCATCGCCACGTATGCCAACGGTCTGTTTTCTCTGCTGCCTTCAGGCGAAAGACGAAGCAGCGTTTGCATTGTTCTATACGCCGCCGTAAGAGCCATTATTTAGCATTCGAAATAACTCCCTACGAACTATGATCCGAAATAATGTACCATTTCCCTCTGATCCTTCTTAGCAACAGGTCATAATAGCCGCTGAGGTCACCGATCGTTCGTGCGAGCATCCATTTTCCAACCACATAAAAATATTCGGGTGAAAGGCGCTTCACTTCGATAATATCAAACGAAAGCTTGCCCATCGCCACCGTATCGGGATAACCTTTTTTATAATTGAGAAGGGTTTGCTGCCATCCGCGGCGCACGCCCGACTTGCCGATGAATAAAAGTGAATCGCTTTTCCAGTACGTCTGCATAAAGGCTTCGATATCGCCGCGATTCCATGCCTGCGTTTGAAAAGCCAGCAATTTGCGGATGGCTGTTTCATCTTTACCCTGCTGTGCATATGCGGCCGAGCCCAGAAATAAAAAGACGGTCAACATTATTTTCATACTCAGACTTTGCAAATAAAGATAACCAGCCGCCCCTGAAAGCGCGAATAAAATGATGGCGCAAAGCTCTGTTAATCCCTTAGTTTACTCCGCTGGCCTCGAAAATGGTGTCGCTTACCTGATTACCTTTGTGGTTCAATTAATGATGGGGAAAAGAACTTTTTACATAATTTTCTTCAGTCTACTTGTGTTGGGCTTCTTTGGAACGCTGGCTGCCGTAGTGCCTGGCTTCGTTCATCCAAAGACAGCCGCGATAGGTATGGTACAGCCTTTTGCATTCACGAACCAGGATGGGCAAACGGTAACTGAAAAAGATTTTCAGGGAAAGGTGACGGTCGTCAACTTTTTTTTCACCAGCTGTCGCAGTGTTTGCCCAAGGATGAATAATAATCTCAGGCCGGCTTATGAAGCATTCAGGAATGAACCCGATTTCGTTTTGCTTTCCTATACCTGTGATCCGGAAAGGGACTCAGCTTCGCGGCTGAAACACTACGCGGACTCGATGGGTGTAGATACAAAGAAGTGGATCTTTCTCACTGGGAGGAAAGACAGTCTTTATTCCATGGCGAGACATAGTTATAAGATCGATGATCCAAAAAACTACGTGCAAAACATCAATGATGATTTTTTGCACACTCAATTCGTTGCTTTAGTAAACAGGAAGGGTGAAGTGGTGAACATATACGACGGTCTAAAGCCTTCGGAACTGGACCAGATGCAATTGGAAATCAAAAAGCTCTTGAAGGAAAAATTATGAATATCACCGAGAGCAGAAATATCAATGGCCGGCTGAATGACATCCTCAGGCGCAAACACCTGAGTGTTACCGACAGCCGTAAAAAAATTCTATCGCTTTTCCTTGGCAGCCATGATGCGCTTGCCCATGGTGACATAGAGAAGAAGGCAGGCGAGAAGTTCGACCGTGTGACGGTGTACCGTACGCTGCAAACTTTTGTTGAAAAGGGAATCATTCATACGATCCCAACGCCGGATAATTCGGTGCGGTATGCCCTATGCAAGGATTGCGCTGAAGGCCATCATCACGATGATCATGTACATTTTGTTTGCAATAACTGTCACAAGACCATCTGCCTCGATGACGTAGTGTCTCCCAAAATCGACTTGCCGGAAGGCTTCACGGCTGAATCTGTTCAGGTACTGATCAACGGCATTTGCAGGGATTGCAACGCTTAAAATTAACTTCAATAACAGTGAACGGGAACGACGCAAAGAGACGAGTGGATTTTCTTTCCGGTCGCACTGGCGCCTTAGCCTTCATTTAAATCGTACTTCTATTAGCTGACCTTGGGGTGCGTGATCTTCTCCATTTCGTTCTGCACAAATAACATCAGCTCACTAATGTACTCGGGAGCAAAGCTGAATTTCAGACCTGCCGCTGCGTACAGTTCAGGCAACGTTTTTGTTCCCCCCAGCTGCAGCGCATTGATGTAATTTTTGATGGCCTGATCCTTATTCTCCTTGAACTGCTTCCATAAACCGATCGCGCCCAATTGAGCAATGCCGTATTCAATATAATAGAAGGGCACTTCAAATAAATGAAGCTGCCGCTGCCACGAGGATTTACGGAATTCTTCAAGGCCTGATACATCCATTGCAATTGACGTGTACTCGTTGAGTATCGACCTCCAGTGTTCTTCCCTTTCCTGCACACTGTGTTTCGGATTTTCGTAGATCCAGTGCTGGAATTTGTCTATGGTTGCTATCCATGGGAAAATCGTAAGCACTCTTTCAAGCTGGTGTTCTTTAGCGCGCTTCAGGTCTTCAGGATTGTCGAAGAATACATCCCAGTAATCCATGCTGAAAAGCTCCATGGTCATGCTTGCCACTTCAGCGATCTCCATCGGGTATTCCTTGAAGGCCGTAAGGGGCAGGTGATGTGCCAGGAAGGAATGGATCGCATGTCCGCCCTCGTGAACCATGGTGGTTACATCACCCATTTGTCCTGCGGCGTTCATGAAAATAAAAGGGGCGCCGGTTTCGGGAAGCGGACAGTTGTAACCTCCGGGCGCTTTACCCTTTCTGCTGTCGAGATCGAGCCTTCCCATTTCTTTCATCCGTACCAGGCATTCGCCAAAGAACGGATTCATTCGATTGAAGCATTCGATGGTTTTGTTCACAAGCTCTTCACCCGTCGCGAACGGGTTGAGCGGCTTTACGCCCTCGGGTTCCGCTTCGGTATCCCAGGGCCTGAGGCTGTCGAGGCCGAGCTTCTGCCGTTTGCGGTCATAAATGAAATCCACAAGTGGCAGCACACCAGACTTCACGGCTTTATGGAACTGGAAACAGTCTTCCTTGGTGTAATCGAATCTTCCGAGGTCGGCGAATTTATAATCCCGGTAATTGGCAAAGCCCGCGTTCCTTCCGATCTGGTCACGCTTTTCGATCAGCTTTCCAAATAGTTCGTTCAGCTTATCCTTATCCTGTGCGCGGCGTTCCTGAATTTTTCTGTAGACCTGTTCACGCAGCGAGCGGTCCGGATTTTCAAGAAATTTAGACGCCTGCTGCAGGGTATATTCTCTTCCCTGTACTTCAATGCTCATCTTACCGGAGATGACGCCATACTGTTGTGCAAGTACAGATACTTCAGCCTGAAGAGGAATATTTTCTTCCCGAAATAGTTCTATGTTCTTTTTTACATTGCGCAGATATACTTTATAAGCATCGCCACTGAGCTGCTTTGTGTATTCGTTATCTACGAGCTTACGATTCAGCTTGTCGGCATAAGGCTGCATCTTCGGCTGGATCTGCATTACAAAATATGTAAAAGCTTCTTCCAGCGCCTTGTTCTCCGTATCGCAGGTCATGCGGATCTGACGCCACGCAGCATCTTCTCCGATCACCGCTTCCACTTCACTCACATCCATCAGCCATTGTTCAAGGGCAGCCTTTGAATTGATTGGTCTTTCGAGCAACTCAATGAAAAAAGGTTCCAGTGACGGCCAGTCCGTGATCTTAAAGTCTTTCGGTAAATATTTTCTCGGTATGCTGGTGATCTGCGCGGTGTATTCCGTTTCAAATTCTTTCATAGAAATCTTTTTCTAAGCTGCACAAAACAGGTTGACAAGGTTAGTAAGCGGATGCTACAATTTTTATTCCTGCTATTTTTTCTTCGCAGCCTTCTTCGGCTTTTCCTCCGATTTTTTTTTCGCTGCTGTTTTTTTTGCGGGCGCTTTCTCTTTTGCAGGCGCCGCTTTCTCCGTAGCTGGCTTGGCTTTGGCTTTCGGTTTAGATACTTTTTCCTTCACTGCGGTTGCTTCCGGTTCAGTTGTTTCTTCTTCCTCAACGGCTGCTTCTTCAGCGTCTTCCTGCGGTTTTACGGTGAAGTCAACATTATTGTCCCGCAGTGCTTCGAACCACTTTACCATTTTTTTCTGGTCGCTGCTGTACACTCTGTCAAAATCAAGATCAGGAAATACATTCTCAAAATAGCTCTTCAGCGCCTGGTTGTCCTTTACGTCCGGAAGGCCGGACCCGGATTCCTTCATGGCTGAGAAAACGTCTGCAAGGGTAACATTCTCCCTTACCGTATACACTTCAATACTTTCAAGATGAGAAAGGTTGTGAATGCGTGACGAAACGAATTTCGTGCTCTTATCTTCAAGTGAACGCACAATGGCGCCGTCCGATTTACTACTGATGACTTCATAAAGGCCGGGCATTCCGGTAACGGCTACTATTCTGTTATAATCCATAATCGCGATTTTGGGGCTGCAATATAAACCGATTTATTAGCATTAATTAACCTGAACTTTAGGCAGCAGGGCATGGATTTTAGTAGCTTTCTCGGCTCAAGAATAGATCAATCATCCGTATGGCAAGAAGTTTACTCCTCTTCAGTTTGGTTTTTTTTACGATTAACGGCCTGCATGCTCAATCCCGTACCATCAGCGGGACCATCAAAGACCAGTTGACCAAAACACTGCTCATCGGGGCAACAGTTCAATTGAGAAGTCTTTCCGATTCCGCTTCACAAAGAACGGTGAGTGATTCGAGCGGCGGGTTCAGTTTTACCAATCTGCGCAGCGACAGCTTCCTTGTTACCATATCTTTTGTGGGCTATAACCCACTCTCCAGGCGCATCAGCGTCGATACAACGGACATCCATCTCGATATCGCGGCCGTAACAAGTTCTTCCTCTCAGCTGGAAACCGTGGTCATCAGGACGGCCATCTCGCCAGTATCACAAAAAGGCGACACGCTTCAGATCAGTGCAAGCCAGTTTAAAGTAAATCCCGATGCAAGCGGTGAAGACCTCGTGCGTAAGGTGCCAGGCATCACCATTGAGAACGGCCAGGTGAAAGCGCAGGGTGAGAACGTGCAAAAGGTGACCATTGATGGCCGTGAATTGTTTGGAGACGATGCCACGGCAGCACTTCGCAACCTTCCAGCCGAGATCATCGATAAGATCCAGATCTTCGACCGGCTCAGCGACCAGGCGCAGTTCACCGGCTTCGATGACGGCAATACCAGCAAATCCATCAATATCGTAACAAAAGCAAATATGCGCAACGGGCAATTCGGACGCGTATTCGCTGGCTATGGAACAGATAACCGGTATGCGGCAGGTGGTAACGCTACCTTGCTGCACAACAACAGAAGAATTTCACTTGTAGGCAATTTCAATAATACCAACCAGCAAAACTTTTCTCAACAGTATCTCCTCGGTGTAACCAG
>DATMHB010000505.1:0-3776 GCA_035555175.1 Flavisolibacter sp.
AAGGCCCGCAACTATCGAACGGCGGCCTTTTGTGGGGCTGCATCCTCACGAAGAAAGGATCGGATTATTAAACGGCATGGGCACCAAAGGCACTACCCTTGCACCTTTCTTTGCCAACCAGCTGGTGCAGCATCTCGTTCACCGATTCCCCATCACCGCCGAAGCCGATGTAAAAAGATTTATGAGGATCCTCGCCAGGTAAAGAAGTATGTGGCTATTGGATCACCAATCCATTTATGCTTTAGATTTGAATTTCTAACTGACTGCACATGATTCAGAATGAAGCCCAGTACGTGATCCCTGTCCGGTACCGCAAAATGGAGCACATGCATATTGTTTTTTGGTTGTTCAAGGACATCAGTTGGTGCATGCTGTGGAAGTTCCTTGGGATCGCGATGATCATCCCTACCCTGGCGATTTCCATTGTCATTGCCTGGCGAACGAGGCAGATGGCTTCGGAGCTCGCCCATAATCTTGCCATCACTTTCTGGATCTCGGCCAATTCTCTTTGGATGATCGGTGAGTTTTTCCATTTCGACACCATCCCGGTGTGGCGCCAGTTCGAAGGAAAGCACCTCGCCCTTATCCCCTTTGCCATCGGCGTTTTCATCCTTGCATTTTATTATCTCGTACAAAAGCCCAGGGAAGAACGCAGCGAAGAAGTAGCTACAATGTAACGTCCCCGGACCGGCCGCTCAAGACAATATCGGCCGGATTTCTTCTGCCCGCTTATCTTTGCTGCCCGGCTAAAAGGCCGGCTATAAGCAATCATTAAATTATCGTCGACATATGTTTCGTTCCCATACCTGTGGAGAGTTGAGATTACATCATTCCGGCAAAGAGGTTACACTTGCAGGCTGGGTTCAAAGCGTTCGTAAATTCGGAGCCATCACCTTTATTGACCTGCGCGACCGTTACGGCATTACGCAGCTATTGTTTGGTGAAGATCTGAATACACAGTTGGACGAGCAGCCTTTGGGCCGTGAGTTCGTGCTGCAGGCGTCAGGCAAAGTGAATGAACGTTCGAATAAGAACGCCAACATTCCTACGGGCGATATTGAGATCCTCGTTACATCGTTTAAGGTCCTGAACAAGTCGGCCGTTCCGCCCTTTACGATCCAGGACGATACCGATGGTGGCGATGATCTGCGCATGAAGTACCGCTACCTCGACCTCCGGCGCAATGCAGTAAAGAAAAACCTGGAGCTCCGGTATGCCGTAAACCGTGCCACGAGGGATTACCTGCACCAGAATGGGTTCATGGATATCGAAACACCGTTCCTGATCAAATCCACACCCGAAGGTGCGCGCGATTTTGTTGTGCCTTCACGCATGAACGAAGGGCAGTTCTATGCCCTGCCTCAATCGCCCCAAACGTTCAAGCAGCTTCTGATGGTGAGCGGTTATGACCGGTATTACCAGATCGTAAAATGCTTCCGTGATGAAGACCTGCGCGCAGACCGCCAGCCCGAGTTCACACAGATCGACTGTGAGATGGCCTTTGTAGAGCAGGAAGACATTCTGCAAATGTTCGAAGGTCTTGTAAAATATATATTCAAACAGGTAAAGGATATCGATTATTCAGATCCCGTTGAACGCATGACATGGGAAGATGCCATGTGGAATTTTGGCAATGATAAACCCGATATCCGCTTCGGCATGAAGGTGGCCAATCTGAAGTCGGCCTTTACGAGGAACAGCAGGATCACCGCTACCGGCGAGTTGATCAATGGTGCCGGCTTCGGCGTATTTGATAAGGCTGAGACCGTATTGGCCATTGCCGTACCTGGCGCGTCGGAATATACCCGCAAACAGATCGATGAACTGACGGAATGGGTGAAGCGTCCGCAGATCGGGATGCAGGGAATGGTTTATATCCGTTACAGCGCCGATGGCAGTTGCAAAAGCAGCGTCGATAAATTTTATGGCGAAGAAAAACTCAAGGCCCTTGTTTCTTTTACGAATGCAAAGCCCGGTGATCTTATTCTCGTTCTCGCTGGTGCGGAAGAAAGAACGAGGAAGGCTATCAGCGAGCTCAGGCTCGAAATGGGTGAACGGTTAGGACTTAGAAAGAAAAACGAATTCCGCCTGCTTTGGGTGCTCGACTTCCCGCTTTTTGAATACGCCGAAGAAGACAACAGGTGGGTAGCACGCCATCACCCTTTTACTTCTCCGAAACCTTCGCAGATCGGGGAAATGATCAACAATAATCCCGTCATTGAGAACGCAGCCGAATATCTAAAGCATCCTTATGCCAACATCAAGGCGAATGCCTATGACATGGTGCTGAATGGAAATGAGATCGGTGGTGGGTCTATCAGGATCTTCCAGCGCGAGCTGCAGGAAAAAATGTTTGCCGCACTCGGCATGAGCAAGGAAGAAGCGCAGCATAAATTCGGCTTCCTGCTGGGGGCATTTGAATATGGCGCACCGCCGCATGGTGGCATCGCGTTCGGCTTCGACCGTTTGTGCGCCATTCTCGGGGGCAGCGAAAGCATACGCGACTTTATTGCTTTTCCAAAGAATAATAGTGGCAGGGATGTGATGCTGGATGCACCGTCAACGATCGACCAGCAGCAGTTGAATGAGCTCAACATCAGGCTTAACAAATAATTCAAGATCGAAAATCAAACGTCAAAAGAAACACGCTATGTCTCCATTAACTTTTAGCATTTAACATTAATACCTTTGGGTATGGTTGAACAAGCAGAAGAAACCTTTTATGCCCGCAAATGGCCCAGCTATATTCCCGCTGTTATGGCATTGCTGTTCTTTATTTTTAACAGTAACCAGAGAGACAACAGTATTTTCTTTTTTACCATGTTGATGCTGATAATATCGCTGATCAGCTATTTTGTATTGTCGCGCGTGAGCATCACACTTACACCACAGGGATTCGTCCACCGGAATATATTCAGAACAAAAGAAGTTTTCTGGAGCAATGTATCGAGAACTTTTATCCGTTACAGGCATCACGGAAAATCGGGCAGCTATTACTGGTATTTCCAGGATCCCAATGAAAACAGCACCCGCTTTTCCGTACGGTCTTTCTCGCGGACCAACCTGCAGCGCCTGGCGGGCACGGTCATTCAAAGGTGCAGGGCCGCGGTCGACGATGAGCGCATAGCTAAAATGGCAGAAGGCAAATTCCCCTGGTATTTCTTTTAAGAACAGGCTGGTTTCTTAACGATTTTTTCAAGAGAAAAGGCATGAGAATTGACCCTGTGTGGTGTCTCATGAAAATCATTTTATCCCTAATTATATTCATGTCCTTGATAACATCTTTTCAGCGGAATAAAACCCTTATTCCGGCTGAAGAAAAATATTTGCCTGCCCAGACCCTTCGCGACGTTCCCTATGGAAAAGATTCTGCACAGCGAATGGATATTTATCTGCCGGCGGGCCGCTCTATTGATTCCACCAGGGCCATTGTGCTGATACACGGCGGAGGTTGGAATGGCGGGAACAAATCAGACTTTGCCAGCTACATCGATTCCTTCAGAACCAGGATGCCTGATTACGCGATCTTCAATCTCAATTACCGGCTTGTACATGGCAGGAATTTATTTCCCGCGCAGGAAGAAGACATTAGGTCGGCCGTTGGTTTTATAGCGGACCAATCCGGTGCTTACCATGTTGATAAGAATAAACTGATCCTGCTCGGTGCTTCTGCAGGTGCTCACCTTTCGCTTTTGCAGGCTTACAAGTACAGCAGTCCGGATATCATTGGCGTGATTGATTTCTTTGGACCTACGGACCTGACGGCCATGTATAAT
>DATMHB010000506.1:0-4345 GCA_035555175.1 Flavisolibacter sp.
CTCCGCGAAGTACGATGCCGCTGGTTTCAATTTTGATGCTGCCCGGAATTCTGTAAACGCCTTTTTTTAACAGGATCGCGCCACGAAAGCCATTCCTGTCAGGTGCGCGTTGAGCCAGCTTATGGATGGCATTTTGTATCACAGATTCGCTATTGCCTGCTGCGGGTGAAACGGTTTCAACCACCGGCACCGAGGGCAGCGGCTTATCACCGCCAGCGTATCCCACCCTGCTGAAATCAGGTAGCACATTGGCCTGTGCGTCCGCGTAATATTCAAGATCACCGGTGGAAGTCACGCGCACAAGCTTCGATTCCCATTTTGGAATGTGATTGAATGAAAATGCAAAGAGCAGCGAAAGCGCCGATATTGCAGTGAGGAGTGTGGATCGCATAAGGACAACCGTTTGAGAATAAAAATTTCCAATATAATATTCCTACAAAAAACCATCATTTAATGGCTGATGCCAGAATAGCTGAATAGTATGCTAATGGAATAAAACCCCTGCTTTACAATAATGTTTCAATTTGATTGCTTCTTCGGAAAGAAACTTGATTGCGATAAGCAAGCATAGGCTATATGAAACGATCACAACTTCTTTACTGCATAATGCTTGCAGTTTTTTGTACATCAGAGGTCGTTGCTGCCGACACCATTTATGTCAGCAGCCCGGATGGCCGTATCAGCTTTAAGCTTTTTACAAAGGGCGAACAAATGCAGTTCAGCATTGCTTTCAACGGTAGCACCGTCCTTGCCCCTTCTCCCTTGTTGCTAATGATAAATGGCAAACGTGCGACCAGCAATATTAAATTTCTATCGACCCGGAATTTTAAGTCCGATGGTTCGTACCCCGTCCTTGGCGTACATGCAGTAGCTGTCGACCGTTCGAATGGTTTACGCATTAAGTTTAGGTCGGCCCAGTACCGCGGTACGTTCGAGATCCGCGTATTCAATGATGGCGCGGCATTCAGGCAGGCCGTTGAGGGCAAGCGAATGACGCTTGTACCTGAGGAATTGACGGCATTGAATCTTCCGTCGGGAAGCATGGTTTGGTATCACGATCTCGATATGCACTATGAGGGTGTGCATGTGAAGAGCAAAATAGAAGAACTGCACGAAGGCGTGTGGCTGGCGCCTCCGGCAACAGTGCATCTGCCGCAGGGTATATTTGCGAGCATTACAGAAGCGGATCTCGCAGACTACCCCGGCATGGCCCTTCAGGCCAATGGAAAAAATGGACTGGTGATCCGTCTGGCTAATGATCAACCCACTTCTTATCCCTACCGCTTGCGTTACAGCGCTGAAGACACCGCAAGATTGAAACAGGCTGCCTCTTTCAAAAATAAATTTACAACGCCCTGGCGCGTGGTCGTCATTGGTCAGGACCTCAATGCCCTCGTGAATAATGATATCATTAGCAATCTCAATCCTGCACCGGATCCAGCATTATTTTCTGCCGGGGCGCAATCGGATTGGATCAAGCCGGGGAGAGCTGTCTGGAAATACCTTAATGGTGGTGGCGATGGAACGCCCGAAGCGATGAAACATTTCACCGACGCCGCTGCAGCCCTCGGCTTCGAACATAATATCCTGGAAGGGTTCTGGTCCAAATGGACGGATGAGCAACTGAGGGATCTTGTTGACTATTCCAAGGCTAAAGGTGTCGGCATCTGGTTATGGAAACATTCGAAAAGCCTTCGCAATGCCGCTTCGCGCGATTCGTTTTTCAAAAAATGCAGTGATCTCGGCATAACGGGTATTAAAATCGATTTCTTCGACCATGAAGCAAAAGAGGTGATCGATCTTTATGAGAACATTTTGAAAGAGACGGCGAAGTACCATTTGCTCGTTGATTTTCATGGTGCCAATAAACCAACGGGCCGCTCAAGAACATATCCAAATGAATTAACGCGCGAAGCAGTGAAAGGTATGGAAGCAAGCAAGCTGGCCGACCGCGCTACGCATGAAACAACGATTCCGTTCACGAGATTCATTGCTGGTCCCGCGGAATACACGGTTGTTCATTTCGGTGAACGCAGAAAAAATACCACATGGGCACACCAGATCGCCACTGCGGCCATTCTGAGCGCACCCATGCTAACGTATGCAGCTAACCCGGACACGCTGCTGATGAATCCCGCGGTAGAGATCATTAAAAACATTCCTTCCACCTGGGATGAGACGATTGTGTTGCCTCCATCAGCCATCGGCGAGCTGGCCGTGTACGCAAGGAGAAAAGGAACTGTGTGGTTCCTGGCGGTGATGAATGGAACAGAGGCAAAGAAAATCACCATTCCACTCAAATTCCTGACGGGAAATTATAAAGCGATTATCGCAAAAGATGCAACCGACGGCGCGTTGCTGACTATAGAAAACACCACCGCCGGCGCCGGAGATACATGGCACTTGGACCTTGTTGCCGGCGGCGGCTTTATTGCACGCTTTGTAAAATGATTCATCAAAGTATCAGAGAAAACAATGATCAGAAAAAATATTCGCACCGCAATCACATTCGTCCTCTTCATGCAGGTTGCAACGAGCCTGCTGGCACAGCCGGGTAAGGTGTTTTACAACGTGCGGGATTTCGGCGCGCGAGGTGATTCCATCACCATTGATGGTGATGCAATTAACAAAGCTATCGACGCAGCAGCAGCAAAAGGCGGCGGCACGGTTTATTTCCCCCCGGGGATTTATGCTTCATACACCATCAGGCTGAAAAGTAATATCAGCCTATATCTGGACCAGGGAGCCACATTGTTGGCCGCTGCACATACAGGCCAGGCAGGATATGATGAGCCTGAAGCAAAGACGGCATATGATGCGTATCAGGATTTCGGCCACAATCACTGGAAGAATAGCCTGATCTGGGGTGATGGACTGCACGACATTTCTATCGTTGGACAGGGATTGATCTGGGGAAAGGGCATGAGCAGAAGCACGAACCAGCCAAAGTTCGGCGGCAACAAGGCCATCGGTTTAAAGAATTGCAGGAATGTTACGCTGCAGGACTTTTCGGTGCTCCACGGTGGTCATTTTGCGCTGCTAGCAACCGGCGTCGACAATCTTAACATTCATAATCTCAAAGTAGACACGGACCGCGACGGTTTCGATATCGACTGTTGCCGCAATGTTCATATTTCGAATTGTTCGGTCAATTCTCCCTTTGACGACGGCATCTGCCTCAAAAGCTCTTTTGCTCTTGGCTACGCGAGGGCCACCGAGAATGTTACCATTACCAATTGCCAGGTGAGCGGCTATGATGAAGGAACACTGCTGAATGGAACTTTTACCCGCAATTACAGAAAGTATTCGGACAGTACAACTACTGGACGCATAAAATTCGGAACCGAATCCAATGGAGGGTTTAAGAATATTACGATCACTAATTGTGTTTTTGATTACTCGCGCGGGCTCGCCCTTGAAAGTGTGGATGGCGCCCTGCTGGAAGATGTCACCATCAGCAATATTACCATGCGGGATATTGTGAATGCGCCGATATTTATCAGACTGGGTGCGCGGATGCGCGGTCCCGATAGCCTGATGATCGGAGCCTGCCGTCGCATCATTCTAAATAATATCATTGCTTATAACGTTGACTTCCGCCATGGCGCCATCATCAGCGGATTGCCGGGTAATGAGATCGAAGACCTTCAGCTCAGTAATATCAGGATCTACTATAAGGGTGGTGGTCCGAAAGATTCCATCGACCGCGTGGTTCCTGAATTCGAAAAAGATTATCCCGAACCTTACCGCTGGAAGATCATGCCTTCGTATGGCTTCTTCATCCGGCATGTGAAGAATTTAAAAATGCACGATGTGCAGGTGAGCTTCATGCAGGAGGATCCGAGACCCGCGATGATACTCGACGATGTGAAGGGTGCGGTGCTCTATGATATCCAGGCACAGAAGACCGCAGGGGCCTCAAGCCTGGTACTGAAAAATGCTGAAGACATTACTGTGTATCGCTTCGAGAAGGTAAAAGACAGTTATATAAAAAATACAGAAAAGAAAAGTTTTTAGCGCTGGCAACCCGACCTTTGAATCACGTTTTTTGTATCCATATTTTTGGCATGCCATCTGGCAAAAGATAGTGTTTCTCTCCAAAGCAGAACCCCTGGTACAGTGCGGCTGGTAAATCATTACTGGCCGTACAACCGGGGTTTACTAAATCAAAGATTGAATTTTAAAAGAATTTCACAATAAAACAGCAATGTCAAAACTCCGGTCATTTTCTGTTCTTTTCCTGATTACCATCTTTGCGAACCTTCATCCGTTTGCGCAGTCCATTGAATTGCCACGGCAGGATGATCGATGGGCCATTCAGCCGGACGGGAGTATTGAATGGAAA
>DATMHB010000507.1:0-2768 GCA_035555175.1 Flavisolibacter sp.
TCTACTGTGTCTTCTTTTGGAAAGATAGAGGAGGCAGAACAAGGACAGCTTACTTTTTTAGCCAATCCCAAGTACGAAGATTTCCTTTACACCACCAATGCTTCCATTGCAATCATCAACGAATCTTACGAATTGCGTCAGGCGGTTAAGCCAACCCTCATTAGGGTAGCTGATGCCTATTCCGCTTTTGCTCAATTGCTTGGTAAATACCAGGAAATGGCCACCCAGCAAATGAAGGGTATTCAGCAGCCAAGTTTTATTTGCGCGTCAGCAAAACTCGGTGTCGACGTATTTGTCGGAGCCTTTTCTTACATCGGCGAGAACGTAAAGGTGGGCGCGAACACCAAGATCTTTCCCAATTCTTTTATAGGCGACAATGTAACCATTGGTGACCATTGCATTATTCACCCCGGTGTGAAAATATACCACGATTGCGTTTTATTGTCTCATGTAGTGGTACATGCCGGCACTGTGATCGGTTCCGATGGATTTGGATTTGCACCTCAGGCAGACGGTTCATTCAAGAAAGTACCGCAGATCGGCAACGTGGTTATTGAAGATAATGTGGAGATCGGAGCCAATACCACTATTGACCGTGCTACCATCGGCTCTACCTGCATCAAGGCCGGCGCCAAGCTCGATAACCTCATCCAGATCGCACACAATGTGGAAGTAGGTGAAAGCACCGTGATAGCCGCTCAGGCGGGCGTTTCAGGTTCCACTAAGATTGGAAAAAATGTAATGATCGGCGGCCAGGCAGGTCTTGTGGGGCATATCCAGATCGCAGATGGTTCAAAGATCAATGCTCAGAGCGGCGTAAGTAAGTCAATGAAAGAACCTTTTACCGCAGTGACGGGCTCTCCTGCCGCTGATTATACCAGTGCACTCCGAAGTCAGGCGGTGTTCCGTAACCTGCCCGAGCTCGAAAAAAGAATTCATGAGCTTGAAAAGATTGTGAAGCAGCTGATGGCGGAGAAAGTAAACTCTCTTTAGTTATCCGTAGCCATTGCGCCGTTTCCTGGTATCCTCCAGCAACTCCATTCGTGAATATTTTTTTGGTGCCCGCCGGTTTGTCGGCGTTTTCACGAACTATTATTTGATTCCGTTTTTTCCTTCCCTCACTTTTATTGGTGTCCGCACCAACAAGGTCATTCTTTTACAAAGATTTTCCTGAGTGTTTTCTCTGCTATTGTTAGCTCACCACACTCTGTTCATCGTCCGTTCCTCCTTGTTTACTTCGCCTGTCGCTTCGCTCTCGGTGTGTTTCGGGCAAAGCCGCAAAGTTCGCAAAGCCGCCGAATGTGCGGGCAAAAAAATGGTCAAACGCAACTACCTAAAACATTGAACCTACTAAGGCACTCCCGACGCGGCGGCACCAATTTGAATTTTGACCTTCAACTTTCTCCATCCAAACCCATCAGGAAAGTTTTTCACACCAGAAATTTCGTACAGTCCTGTCTGCCCGAAAAACGAATGAGCATAGAATTTGTTGAGTATTCGGCGACTTGACTTTTATTTTGCTTCAACGATCGGTCATGGCTGGAGTGTTTAACATTTGCTTTCACCATAAAGGTGCTTCTTATTCCGCGCTGGTAATGGTATCAGGCAACCCTGAGGACGATGCTTCTGTACGGGTCACCTCTAATGAGGATTCCATCCGCATCATCCTGCCCAGCGGAAGCCTGGTTGTTTCCATTTCAGAATTGATGCGGACATTGAGCAGTAGTCGGAACAAGAACGGGGGCGATACAACGGTTTATATCACCAATAATATTTCCCTTCAGCTACTCACCCCATTGCATTGAGGCCCGTCACGCTCATAACAGGAAGCTCGCAGCCCGGTCTAATATCTTCCGTCAATGAATGATCGGCAATTCTTTTATTGGTTGATCGAGGGCTTACTCTAAGGGTTTTTTATGCCTTGAAAACACAAGAGATCAAGGCGGTTTTTAACGTCTTTTACCTTGGCCGGCCCCGGCTTTTTCGGTACATTTGCTGGAATGGACCTGCACCGCTCCGGTGCTTAAATTTTACCCAAGAGATGAGCGATATATTAGATACGTTAGTAACCAATTCTTCCCCTACTGTTATGCCTAGTTATGGTGCTGATTCCATCCAGGTCCTGGAAGGTCTGGAAGCGGTCAGGAAACGCCCTGCCATGTACATTGGTGACGTTGGCGTAAAAGGTTTACACCACCTGGTTTACGAGGTGGTTGACAACTCAATTGACGAGGCCCTTGCAGGCTGGTGCAAAAATATTGTGGTCACCATCCATGAAGATAACTCTATATCGGTTGAGGACGATGGCCGAGGTATTCCAACTGCCATGCATACCAAGGAAAAAAGAAGCGCCCTTGAAGTGGTAATGACGGTATTGCACGCAGGTGGTAAATTCGATAAGGACAGCTATAAGGTTTCCGGTGGTCTGCACGGTGTTGGCGTTAGCTGCGTAAATGCGCTCAGCACGCGTCTGCATGTTACAGTACAGCGTGATGGAAAAATTTTCGAGCAGGAATACCGCATCGGTATACCTCAATATGCTGTACGCGAGATCGGTGCGAGTGAAAGAACGGGTACCAAGGTGCACTTCTGGCCTGACGATACCATCTTCATTACTTCAGATTACAATAAGGACATTCTTGAAAGCCGCTTGCGTGAACTGGCTTACCTGAACCGCGGCATTTCCATTACCCTCAACGATATGAGGGAAAAGGATGAGGAAAGCGGTTTGAATTACACGAAAACTTTTTTTAGTGATGGGGGTATGG
>DATMHB010000508.1:0-2135 GCA_035555175.1 Flavisolibacter sp.
GCAAAGCTTTTATCAATATTGAAGGTGAGGGGCTGCTCGGGGATATTCTTGAGCGAGTCCATCAGTATTTTGGAGGGGATGCAAACCTTACCATTGTCCCTGGCCTCTATTTCCAGCTGAATGCGCATCACCGTTTCCAGGTCCGTGGCCACAACGGTGAGTTTATTCTTTTCTACTTCAAATAAAAAATCCTCGAGAATAGGAAGTACCGTATTCGAATTGATGACCCCGGCTATGTGTTGCAGTTGTTTCAGTAACTGGGAAGAGGAAACAATGAATTTCATGCAGAAAAATTTGGAATTAGGTAGGGGCGAAACTAAGGATTTTCCCCGGATGAAAATGGGGCGGTTAATAACTCGAAACTGTTGATTTGGTTTTTGTACAATTATCTACCGCTAACTTTGTAACTTTTATTTTCTGTGCGGCCTACATTTTGAATAGATGAATGGCTGCTTCCATTGAATTCGGGGAGCTTGCTCCCGAGTACGGAAATCTTCAAACAAAGTTCCTCAAAGAGATCGCCATATGCTGGATAAGATATTTAGCTGGTCAAAGAAAAAAACGGAAGAAGAAATTGCGGGGCCCGGGATACAGTTTGGACGGTACTCGGACAATAATAAGACCGTGGAAAAGGTTGAGAAATGGAATGAAGCGGAGGCACTTTTTAAGGAAAAAAAATATTTCGACAGCATTGCCGCCTTCTTTGAATACCTCAGGGATGACGAAATTGAAAATGTAATGCATGTGCGCGAAGGAGAAGGGGGAAAGTTTGAATTTTTCCAGGGTTCCAAGGTCATCAGGGGGTATTACAATAAAGACCTGCTGGAGGCGGAAGTACACCTGGCACACATGCCGCAGCCGAGCGTACCCGTGATGCGCAGGCTGCTCGAAATGAATTTTAATTTGTACTACACCCGTTATGCATTGAATGGCGACAGGATGTCGATGCTTTTCGATAGCGATATCGAAACCGCCAACCCCAGCAAACTGTACTATGGATTGAAAGAACTTGCAACGAAGGCCGATAAGCAGGATGACCTGCTGGTTCAGGATTTCACTACGCTGCTGCCGATCGATACCGAGCACGTTGTTGAGATACCTGACGAAGAAAAAGCAATCCGGCTAAAATATTTCAAGAAGTGGATACAGGGAACGCTTTCGCTAATCAATGGTATTGATGCGGATAAATTCTCGGGGGGCATCGCCTATTTGTTGCTGGCGCTCGCCTATAGGATCGATTATCTTGTGCAGCCCGAAGGTAAATTGTTGTTTGAGCTGGAAAAGATCGTGGAGATCTATTTCAGAAAGGATGACCGGCTGGTAACGGAAAAGAACCAGGAGATGATGGATTGTTATCAGCGCATGCTGTCGAAGGACAAGGAAGAGTTCTATCCTTATTTGCTGAGATCAAAATATACGTTTTCAATTGTAACACCACAGAATTATAAAACGATCGCGGATGCTATTTACAATGCCAACCAGAATGTGGCGTGGTACCGCGAAAACAAGTTGCCTGAAATTGCTGCGCAGATCAGTGAGTACGGGCTTTCTTATTGCCAGTATTCTTACAGTCTGCCGAAGCCGATCTCCGAGCTGTTTCATTTGCTGATGATGGTGAATTATGGAGATTATTTCAGGGAGCTTGGATTCAGGGAGGAGTATTATAAGCCTGCCACGAATGAGTTCAGTAAGGAAGCGATCATCGAGAGGATCAGGAATATTGAGTCGAGATGGAAGGAAAAATATCCGGAGATGGAATTCAAGACCGATAAGTTGAAGTTTGATCATCCGGTTGCCTTTAATCAAAGCTTTACGACGGAGATTGAATATTTAAACCTGGAGACGAAATAGCCGGGAAGTGATCGTGGGCCTGCCAAGAGAAAATTCTTTCGTGGTTCCGGGAAAATACCCATGGAGATAACACCCGGGTCGGTTAATTTCCCCCACGGGGGGGCCGGCCCCAACGAAAAATAAAAATGTTGCGGCCTATCCGAATTCAAACGTATGAACACACAACAAATCATTGAACTCTATCGCCCCGCCATCATCCAGATCGCTACGCAAACCAGCACCGGCACTGGCTTCTACCTGAAAGAGTTCGATCTCATTGCTACCAACGAACACGTCGTTGGGAA
>DATMHB010000509.1:0-8204 GCA_035555175.1 Flavisolibacter sp.
ATGAACACCCCGCAAGTCCCATGAAAAACATTAGCCACTATCGTTTCATAATTGAATTCATCAAAGGTGTCATAAATTTCCAGGTAACCCTGCCAACCGAGTTTGGTTTTCCCTTTGCAGGTCTGCTGATCGTTCCTTTTAATTTTCCCTTTTTATCCTTCACTACTTTGATCTCTCTCCAGGTGTAAGCACCTTTTTCATAGTCGAAGCTTTCTCCGTCATCATCATAAAGCATAAAGTTTCCAGGCTTTTCTCCATAATACCTGATCTCTAGGTCCACTATTTCTCCCGCGGCAGGTGCGTGCAACCTCGCCTGCATCATTGGAATAATGCCTCCATCTTTTACGTACACCGGGATCTTATCAAGACCGGGCGTCACGGTGATGATGGTACCGTCACCAACAAATTGTCCGGTATAGAAGTCGTACCACCTGCCTTTCGGCAGAATCACTTTCCTTGATGTTTGTCCTGTGAACATGGGTGCAACGAGCAGGTAATTGCCGGCCATATATTGGTCCTTGACCTCTTTTGAAGTGGCTTCGGCATATGGATTCTCTTCGAGGTTGACATTGGCAGCATCTTTTCTTATTTCCTGCTTGAAGCCTTCTTCGAGTGCCATGGCGCGAAACGGAGGTGTGCCTTCAAAATGATATTGTGCAAATGCACTGTACCAGTAAGGCATCATCTGCATGCGCAACAGTGCCATCTGTTTTACCTGGTCTGCCACCTCCGGATATGACCAGGGTTTTGTTCCGCTTGACCAGGCATTGATCATGGCCATCGGGGAAAATACGTTCGACTGGAATCTTCTGAGCCATTCCTCCGCTGTTTTGGATGCCCTTACTTCAGGTGTCCATAGAAGGCCCGCAAAACCGCTATTGATGAGCGCCGTGATAAAATCTTCGTGGTTGTAATAATCATTGTAGATCACATACGGCAGGGAAACACCGCCTGCATTGGAGGCACGCACCAGTCCGAACGTCCGTTTGTTTTGCTGATGAAACATATCGGCACTGTACCGCTGCGCAAGCAAACCATATGTCTGTCGCATCTGTTCCGCACTAACGCCCGAGGGAAAGCGGGCCACATCCGGCCATAGATAATAATCGTATCCATCCACTTCATCGATCTTGTACCCGCTTACGCCGATGTCGACCTGGTTCGTCTTTAGCTGGTTGAAAAAAATCGACCTCGCGTCTGGAATATTGAAATCGGGCACAGCGCCTGTCCACACGGTGTGAGAGCCGGTGAAGGGGGCGATCGATGTATAAAACGACGCCTGCCGTGAGATATATGGGTTGATCCATAGATTCAAACGAATGCCTTTTGCTTTCATATCGCGCACAAATGCAGCAGGATCAGGATACCGCTTTTTGTCCCATTCGAAGCTGCCCGGATAAGACCTGCTCTGCCACCCGGGCTCGAGCCCTATAAAATCAAGCGGAAATCCTTTTTCCCTGAACGCGTCTGCTTCCTTCTCCACTTCCTCTGACGTGTATAACGATTTCACTCTTTGCGTAAAGCCGAGCCCCCAGCGCGGAGGCAATACGCCACCACCGTTGAACAGGTTAAACCTTCGCACGGCGTCAAGAGCCGTAGGGCCACCAAATACATAGATCTCGGCGCCTGCCGCCGGTACCAGTATTTCTACTGCATCGGAATAAGGACGTGAACTCCAGCTCTTATCCGTATTCCTGTCCTTTTCTTCGGCTGGATGCTTACTATCTTTCAGAACGGCGGTTCCTGCATACACATCAAGATAGCGGGCAGAATTTACGAACACACCATAGCCATTTGATGAAACATAAAATGGTGTGGGCGCATGGGTGCGGCCATTGTCTTTGCCGCCATAATGATCAACGTGCAGCTGCAGGACTTTGCCCCGCTGGTGCACGGTTTGAAAATTGAGACCGAAGCCATAGATCTGCTCTTCTTTTTGTAACGGGAACCTCAGGCAGGTCTTTCCATCCTGCAATGTGCCGCTCGCTTCTTCTGAAAATGGAAATGGCGTATCACCCATCGTCGCCAGAGCGCCTGTGTTCGGCGCCGCTCCT
The DNA here is from genome assembly GCA_035555175.1 of Flavisolibacter sp. Classification (GTDB taxonomy): domain Bacteria; phylum Bacteroidota; class Bacteroidia; order Chitinophagales; family Chitinophagaceae; genus Flavisolibacter. The sequence continues at coordinate 2,055 of DATMHB010000509.1, forward strand.
GATGCCTTCAGAAGGTCGTAAGATTCAGGCTCGCCGACAACTCCCTTCCAAACGCCGGGTGCCACTGGCGCCCATGAAATGTTTTGCGCGCCGGTTGCAACTGCAGTCATAAAGAAAAATGCAAACCAGGCTGCATAAAGCAAGAAGCTTCTGCCGCTTCCTGCGCAGCTTTCAAATTTCATATTCATCAGGATAATAAAATTTAGATCAATAAACTTCTTGCTCTATAATCGAACTATAGTATAAGTTTTGCCCTTTATCGCAAAAAACGTCACTGAATATTTTTTCTTCAGTCCCAGGTCCTGCAATTGCACTTTCGAATTGTTTTCATAAGGCGGCTTGCCATACACGGTAAGCAGTGGATTCGCTGCCGTCGTATGGAGTGTGCGCTCCGCCACGACGCGTATCGGTTGTGATGCAGTTACCGTGCAACTGCCATCGAGGTTAGCATGTATCTTGGCCTGTACAAGCTCTCCTTCATTCCATTTCATGTCCACTGTAAAATTTCCTCTAGCCTTAATACCACTGATCGATCCTTTCTTCCATGCCCGTGGTAGTGCGGGTAACAATTCAACTGCTCCCTCATGGCTTTGCAATAACATTTCCGTGATGCCGGCGGTTGCGCCGAAGTTCCCATCGATCTGAAATGGAGGGTGCGCATCGAAGAGATTCGGATAGGTACCGCCTCCGCCCATTGTTTCCCTTTTTTCTTTTGGATCGATATAGTTGAACGCCGAACTCAATATGCTATACGCATGCTCTCCATCTTTCAGGCGCGCCCACCAATTGATCTTCCAGGCCATTGACCATCCCGTGCTCACATCACCGCGATGGATCAATGATTGTTTGGCGGCCGCAGCTAACTCCGGCGTTGCACCGACAGTGATCTGGCTGCCCGGATAAAGCCCAAAAAGATGGGAAATGTGGCGATGCTTGTCGTTCGGATCATCCCAGTCCTGAAACCACTCCTGCACTTGTCCATACTGGCCGATATGAAATGGATACAATTTTGCCTTTGCTCTTTCCACCTCATTGCGAAACTCCGGATAGCGGCGCAAAATATCGCTCGTCTTCGCGACCGCGGTAAATAATTCACGGATGATGGACATATCCATGGTAGAGGCCATGCTCAGCTGATATTCCTTGCCTGCGATCTTGACCGTATTCTCGGGCGATGTGGACGGATTCGTGACCAGATAGCCCGTCTTGGGATCGGTGATCAGCCATTTCAACATAAAGCGTGCTGCTCCGCCCATTAAAGGATAGGCGACTTCTCTTAAAAATTTTTGATCACCCGTGAACAAATAATGCTCCCACAAATGATTACAGAACCAGGCACCCGCCATAGGCCAGGCCGACCAGCGCGGTGCACCGCGCGGATCTTTATCCCATCCACCCGGCGGAGATGTCTTTGCCCAGAGGTCCGAATTGTGATGAGTCACCCATCCCTGGTCGATGCCATAATTAATGAGTGCCGTTTTCGCGCCATTCACCGATAATTCTTTCATGAAATCAAATAGTGGCTGATGGCATTCCGAAAGATTCGTATTCTCAGCGAGCCAGTAATTCATTTCGGTATTGATGTTGGTGGTGTAGTTGCTGCCCCACGGTGGTTGCACCTGGTCATTCCATATACCCTGCAAATTGGTGGGCCGCGAACCGGGTCTTGATGCCGAGATCATCAAATATCTGCCATACTGATAGTAAAGCACCACGAGCTGGTTGTCGGCCTGCGCCGCGAAATTTTTAAGGCGCTGATCTGTTGGCTGCGTAGCGACGCGTGGATCATCGCCAAGATCAAAATGCACGCGATTAAAAAGCCGCTGGTAGTCTGCAATATGGTCCTTTCTTATTTGCGCATATCCCTTGCCGATAGCTTTTCTAAGGTTTGTGCCTGCCTCAATGGCCGGATCTTTTCCATTTAGTCCCGGCGACCTGTCAAATCCATTAAAGCTTGTTGCCTCAGTCAGATAGATCGTCACTGCATCTGCGTCGCTGACGATGAGCTCATCGTTCATTTTCCTGACGGTGCCGTGTTCAGGAACGATTTTCATGTGAACCTCAAAGTTCATGCCCTCTCCCTTCCAGTCATCGTATTCTATTTGCTTTGGCTCATTCTCGCGGTTGGCCACATATTTTGGGGCCTTGCCCGTGAGTACGAGATAATCGTTCGCAACGGCCTTAATGCGGAATCTCAATTTGCTGGAAAGCGAAGTATTGAAACTGACGGTACCCTTTTTATCGGAGCTGATTCTGATCACAAGCACTTTGTCGGGATGACTGATAAAAGCTTCCCGCCTGAAATTGGCAATCGTTGTATAGTTGACATGTGCAATGGCATTATTGAGATCCAGATCGCGATAATAATTGGTGGTAACGGTATCATACATTGGAAAATTGAGCCACAGGTCGGCGAGAGGAAGATAGCGCGCCGAATACGGCCCCTGCATTTTTTTCCAGAGTGCCGTTGCACTATCATAATTGCCCGCAAAGATCTGCGACCTCACGAGGGGAAGGATCTTTGGACCGGCAAGATTGTTGCCACCGTCGGGATACCCGGACCAAAGGGTATTATCATTCAGCTGAAAATGCTCAGACAATGCGTCGCCAAAAACCATAGCGCCCGTTCTTGCATTTCCAAGCGGAAGTGCTTCTTCCCAGGCGGCGGCCGGCTTGTTGTACCACAATTTGAGATTGCCCGATGATTGCGCACGCAACTGCTGATGAGAACAAATGCAGGCAATGATCAGCATGATCCGTCCAAAAAAGAAAAAAGCAGTCTTCATCTTTGTTTTTTATGAACTCAATATTTGTTGCCTTGTTTCAATCATGGCAAAGTCAGAAATGCAATAGGCACACCCTGCACAGCGGCACTGATCACAGCAGGTTCCCCGGCTTTCCTTTGCATGCGGATGATGGCCCGCCCGTTATACAATTGAACAAACCTCGAACCGCCCGATGTTCCCAGGTCATCAAGAAGCCTGCCGTTGCCCGCCAGCCCGAACCGCACCCAGTTGGCTGCATCCAGACATTGAACATTCTTTTCATCAAATAATTTCACCTGAACCGTAACAATTCCATTCTCCTCCGCAATTTTTTCCAGGACTGCTTTTGCAGCGGGTCCCCATTTCTCTGTCTGATAGGCAAATCTTATCTCGTCTTCCACGACAGTCTTGCCCTTCTTTGCTATAACGCGTACGTTGTTTTCGCCTTTGTTGAATTTTACATTCCACCGTAATCCGGCGGCTGGAAAATCCTGGCTGTTCCTTTTTCTTACTCCATAGCTCTTTCCATTGACAAATAATTCTGCCGTCTCACAATTGGAATACACCTTCACCATTTTTTCCTCGCCTTCGTCGCCCCACCGGACGGGCATGCTATGTCCGTAAATGTGGACCATGGGCTGGTCCGTCCAATACGATTGAAAAACATAGTACGCTTCCTTTTTCGTCAGATCCCTTTCTACAATTCCTTTTTGGTTCATATACGGGATTGGATTATCGGGACGGACGGGAGTAGAAAAATCCTTGAAGATCCATTGCGCGGCACCCGTAAGCCATGGCATGGTTTCCTGTTCCTTCAGGTGCCAGTCGAAAAGATTACAAATGTAGGATTCACTCCAGTCGCCATCCTTTGACACCCTTGCTGCACCTCCGTACAAAGAAGCATCACCCGCTCTTTCGTCTGCAGCTCCGGTTGATTTTATTTTCTGAAGCGCTTTGTCGGGATTTTCAGAATGCCGGCCGGCATGACTGTCACCACCCCACTCCATATGAAGAAAATGATCAACTTTTTTGAATTCCTCTTCAGTTACCTGTTTGTATTCAGTATAAATCCCACGGTACCAGCCCGCCCAGATCGAAGGTGAATAAACGTCTACAATGTCTTTGCAAAATTCACAACGCCGTATGGCCGTCTTCCGTGAAGGATCGAGGCGGTGTGCCTGATCGTTCAACGATTTCATAAAGGTTCTTATCGCTTCCTTGTCAAAGGCTGAAAAATCTCCGGGCCAATCGTTCTCATTGCCAAGTCCCCAAACAATTTCCGACGTATGGTTGTAGTGCTGCTCTACCATGTTCGTCAGCATCCGGTGTGCCTGCTCCTGGTATACGGCACCACCCAATCCGCCGCGGCACCAAGGGATCTCTTCCCAAACTAAAATGCCCAGACTATCGCACAGGTCGAGCACGATCCCCGATTGTTGATAATGACCGAGTCTAATGAAGTTTACCCCCATCTCCTTCATCAATAGCATCTCCTTCCTGATCATGTCTTCGGTCATGGCAGCAGCAACACCTGCATGATCTTCATGACGCTGCGTCCCTCTGATCAGCAATCTTTTCCCATTGAGCAAAAACGGACCCTGCTTCACAAAACTGAAATAGCGAAACCCGATCTGCTCTTTTTTCGTAAAGGTTCCCTCTGCTGTTGTAAGGGTCACTTCAACAGTGTATTGCTGCGGATTTGATGGCGACCACAACTGAGGGCTTTTGATTTTAAGATCTGCTACCGGCACGTCACCATCGAGTGAGGTCAATTTTTTTCCCGTTCCCTGAATCAGTTTGCCGGCCGGATCGAACAACTTCACCAAAATGCTCGCAGATGCGTTTGAAACAGGGTGATACAATCTCGTACTGATATGTATGCTGCCTTGTCTGCCCGGGCTATCTACCACGGCATTGACAAACAATTTGTCAATGGAGACTGCAGGTACATAAACAAGATCAAGATAGCGGTAAATGCCTCCATAAAGATTAAAGTCAGATAGATCGGAAGGGATCATTTCAAGGTCGCGCGAATTATCGGTCCGGACCGATACAGGGATCTTTCCATTGAATTGCTTTTGATACACTTCCAGCTTTGAAAAAGCTTCCACGGCATCTGTAATATCTACTGTCCATTCGTCATAGCCTCCGACATGCGATCCTACCTTGGTCGTGTACACGTAAACATCCGTCTTTTGCCCTGCACCCTCGAAATGCAGGAGCGTTCTTCCTCCCGGATACGGGTTCCGGATGGAAACCCGGTTCCGATACCAGGCCGGTCCCTGGTAATAATTAACGTCCGGGTCAACTGCGTCCATTGCATTCACGCAGTGCGGAAGCGAAACCGAATCCCAAAGGGGCACGCTTTCGGGATTTCCTTTTGCAACAGGACGAACCGCTTCCCAAATGCCGCCAAGGTCCTGACGCAAAAATTCCCACTGATCGTTCAATCTTATTTTTTGCTGCGCATATGAACAGGCAGAAAAAATAAAGAAAGATGAGATCAAACAAATCTTCAGCTTCATTTGATTAATTGCTTTCATAAGATCCACGGCAATTTTTCATTGTGATCGCATGGGGCAGTTAATAACTCAAATGCTTTTGCACCGGCGGGTTTTCCAGGTGATGAATTAACTGCTTCCTCGTCATTTTGTTTCCGGTTAAAAAATTTCGGGCAATAAAAAAGGAACCAGCACATGCTGCCAGTTCCTGTACCCATTATCACAAAATATTTCGGACAAAGATCTCTTAATAACTGTACCTGAAGGGATGGACCGTTTTATCAAAAACATGGACCTGGCCATTTGTTGCCAGGTAACCGGCACTACGGTCGTCCGTTCTGTCGTTGACCGTGATCGGCGATTTGTCGTTATTGCCGATCTTGAGATTCATCTTTCCCTCAGGATCAAATCCCGAACCTCCCGTTGGCCAGCTAGTGGTAATATTACCGCTGGCGGCTGCATCCGGGTTCGGCGTTGTTTTCGTCACCACATACGCAAGCCTCGACTCAGAATACGGAACTGTTTTTCCAGGGGGCAACAAGGTGGTCACCGTCCTGTTCGGAATACCGAGGTTGTCAAAACCATACTCGCCTTCAACGATCAGATAGAGGAAGTAATTTTTTACGGTTTCCTTTGAATACTCATCCCAGGTTTGAGCAGGCCGCAGAGAATCTACTGCAGGATTGGCTTTCGACTTGATGATATTTCCTGAAGCGTCTTTTGCCACGATGGGGTAATCGAAAAAGAATCCGGCCGTCACGATCTTTTTGGTGTTATCCCAGGTCTTGATGGCATTGTTATGAAGAAAGATGAAAGTCCTTCCGGGCTTTTCATATTCTGCCAGGTCTATCCCCGCATAATCGAGGCCTTTCTTCATCCATTTG
>DATMHB010000510.1:0-3487 GCA_035555175.1 Flavisolibacter sp.
CACGAAGATAGAAGAGAATATTCTTGCTCCCGAACGCGGCGAACGATTCGACCCCGCGGATGAATTTTATGCAGAGAAGGACGGCCGTTATTATCGCGTCAGGTCCGAAAAAGCCATACTGGCACTGTTTCCCGAAAAAGCGAAAGAGGCACACCGCTATCTGAAATCCGCCAAGATCAGGTTCAAAAAAAATCAGGAAAAGGCGATCTTAAGGCTGGCAGAATTTTACAATCGTTAAACTATGGTCAGGTTTCTTGCTTTGCTTATTTGTTCTCTTAGTTTTAGTTCCGGTTTCTGTCAGGTGAAACAGGTGCCCTTATTCAGCCCCAAATTTGAACATATAACGCTTCCCCAACTGTTTCGTTCCCTCGAAGTGTCGTCTCCTTATTTCTTTTATTATGATACGGCGCAGGTAGACAGCATTTTTGTAGATATCGATCTGAAAGACCAGCCGGTTGAATCAGTGCTAACTGCCGCTCTCAAAAATACCGATCTGCAGTATTCGATCGACCGCATGAATCATGTCTTCATCAGCAAGCGTGTACGTGTGATCACAGTGCTGGCGCCCGGCTTCTTTGGTGGTGATAAATCGCGCAGCCCGGGGTACGACACCACATCCGGTCTCGCAAAAAAAGAGCCGGCAACCCGAACCACCTCCGAAAACAAGCTGTATGAAATAGGCATCAGGACGGGCAATCCAAAGCAGGCCAATGCAGTGCTCACGGGGTTCGTAAGAAACGCAAGGACGGGTGAACCCATCGTCAATACCTCCATTTTCATGGAAGGTTCGAACAAGATCGTGACAACGGATCAATATGGTTATTATTCTATCGGGCTTCCCACGGGAAAGCATACTCTAAACGTACAGGCCCTGGGCATGAAAGACGCCAGTTATCAATTAACCGTTTATTCCGATGGCAAGCTTGACATAGAGCTCAAGGAACAGGTAAGTACTTTAAAGGAAGTGGTGATCTCCACGCAGAAAGTAGCCAACATCAACCGGGTACAAATGGGCATGGAGCGGCTCGACATCCAAACGATCAGGCAGGTTCCGACGGTATTTGGCGAGTCGGATGTTTTAAAAGTAGTATTGACATTGCCAGGCGTTAAAACAGTTGGCGAAGCCAGCACCGGTTTCAATGTTCGCGGCGGTTCTGCCGACCAAAATCTTATACTGCTGAATCAATCAACCATCTACAATCCTTCCCATTTCTTTGGAATGTTCTCCGCATTTAACCCCGAAATCGTCAAGGATATAGAATTATACAAGAGCAGCGTACCGGCAAAATACGGAGGCCGTTTATCGTCGGTTCTCGACATTTCATCCAGGGAAGGCAACAAAAAAGATTATACCGGCTCGGCGGGCATTGGCTTCATCACCAGCCGTTTTAATCTGGAAGGCCCGCTGGTGAAAGACAGGACATCATTTATTCTTGGTGCGCGCACCACTTATGCCAACTGGCTCCTTTCCCTCCTACCCAACGTATACAACAACAGCAAGGCTTCGTTTCAGGACGTCAATCTCGGTGTCAGTCATAAGGTGAACAGTAAAAATGACCTTTACCTCAATGGATATTTCAGCAACGACAAATTCAGACTCGCAAACGACACCGCCTATGCTTACACCAACAGAAGCATCTCGCTGAAATGGAAACATAGCTTCAACAACAAGCTTAACGCCGTCTTCTTTTCGGGGTATGACAAATACAAATTTTCGGTTACGAGCGAAGAGAATAAAGTGAATGCGTACCGCATGGCTTTTGATATCGCCCAGGCTAGTTTTAAAACAGATTTTTCCCTTTTTGTAAATGGGGAGCACAGCTTTGATTTTGGTGCCAGCACGCTGCTTTATCATTTGCATCCCGGCCTCATGGAACCGAATGGCTCCTCATCGCAAGTAACGAGAGATGAAGTGGAACGGGAGCAGGCGCTTGAAAGTGGCATGTACCTGACACACCGCTTTACTGTCAGCTCGAAATTTTCTTTGGCCACCGGTTTTAGATATTCTTATTACAATTATCTCGGTCCGCACAGCGTATTCTTGTATGCCGCAAATAGTCCGAGGTCAGAAGACAATATTGTGGACACGGTAACTTACTCAAAAGGAAAGTCTATCAAAACCTATGGCAACCCCGAATTCCGCATCTCGGGTCGCTTTGCCATAACACCGAGCTTTTCTGTCAAGGCCGGATACAATACCATGTCGCAGTATATTCACATGCTGTCGAACACCACCGCGATCTCTCCGACAGATATATGGAAGCTCAGCGATCCGAATATAAGGCCGCAAACGGGAGACCAGGTTTCGGTAGGCTTCTACAAGAATTTAAAATCAAACACGGTTGAAACATCACTTGAAGTGTACTATAAGCGTATCAAAAATTATCTCGACTACAAGCCGGGCGCGACCCTGGTACTGAACCATCATATTGAAACCGATATCATAGAAACAAGAGGAAAGGCATACGGACTGGAAGTGCTTGTAAAAAAATTGAGCGGTAAATTGAATGGATGGATCAGCTATACTTATTCACGCATCCTGCTCCGGGCCGACGATCCGACGCTTGGTCAGCTCGTAAATTTCGGGCAGTATTATCCGGCTAATTACGACAAGCCACACGATGCGACCATGGCTGGTAATTTCCGGATCAATCACCGTTTTAGCATTTCTTTGAATACGACTTATAGCACGGGCCGTCCTATAACGCTTCCGATCGGCAGGTTTTTTTATGCAGGCTCGCAAAGAGTCCTCTATTCCGAGCGCAATAAATACAGGATCCCTGATTATTTCCGCGCAGATATGTCCATGAATATACAGGGCAATCACAAAGTGCAGCAACGCACACATAATTCCTGGACCATTGGCGTATATAACCTCACCGGAAGAAAGAATGCATACTCGGTTTACTATACTTCAGAGAATGGAAGGGTCAATGGATACAGGCTTTCCATATTCGGAAGCGCTATCCCATTTGTAAACTTTAATATCAGGTTTTGATGAATAAGATCATACTGTTTTTTTGCGTGGCATTCCTGCTCTCCAATTGCAGGGATCCTTACGACATCCCTGTTAAACCATCCGACAAATCTTTGCTGGTGGTTGAAGGGGTGTTGAATAGCGGAGCCGGCGCAACCACCATCAGCCTTACGAAGAGTGGCACAACAAACCAGTTCTATACGCCCAAGCCCGAAGTGAACGCCAAACTGGTTGTAGAGGGAATGGATAATTCAACCCAGTTCCTGACCGGCAATGGCGGCGGAATTTACAGCTCACCGCAACTTACCCTCAAGCCCGACGTTAAATACAGGCTCAAGATCACTACCAGTGACTGTAAACAATATGCTTCAGAATATGTGAAAGTGTACGACACGCCTCCTATTGATAGTGTCAGCTGGAAGAAAGAAAATGATGGAATAACCATTTATGTGAATACACATGACGCGGCGGGCGGCGACGGTTACTATCTATGGGACTATGAGGAAACCT
>DATMHB010000511.1:0-2382 GCA_035555175.1 Flavisolibacter sp.
CAATGATGCTAGGACGCCATAGCATCATCCCTGCACCGCCCTCACAATAAAGCTTTGGTCTTTCGATTCCAGCGAAGAGCTGCCCATTAAAAATTCATCCACTTTGCGGGCACATTCGCGACCTTCGCTGATAGCCCATACCACCAACGACTGCCCGCGTCTCATGTCACCGGCGCAGAAGATCTTGTTGATGCTGGTTTGATAATTTGTTTCCGTCGCCCTCACATTTCCTTTTTCGTCCCTTTCTACGCCGAGCTCATTGAGCAGCCCTTGGTGTTGTGGATGCACAAACCCCATGGCAAGGAGGGCCAGCTCACAGGCAACCTCTCTTTCTGAACCAGGTATTTCAACAAAATGCGCAGCCCTGCCATCGGGCGTGAGCTTCCATTCGAGGTCAACAACTTTGAGTGCACGCAGCTTTCCTTCTTCATCGCCCAGAAATTCTTTTGTTGCGATGGCCCAGTGACGGTGCGCCCCTTCTTCATGCGATGAAGTGATCTTGAGGGTCATCGGATAAGTAGGCCATGGCATATAAGCTGTTCTTTCTTCTGCAGGCCGTGGAAGCAACTCGAACTGGGTAATGGAATTTGCTTTATGACGGTTGGAGGTGCCGACGCAATCGCTTCCCGTGTCGCCACCGCCAATGACCACTACATTCTTATTCGTGGCAAGAATATCTTCTCCGGATGCCTCACCGTAACTTACGCGCTCATTTTGCTGTTTCAGAAAATCCATCGCGAAATGAATGCCCTTGAGTTCGCGGCCGGGGATGTCGAGGTTTCTTGGGATAGTAGAGCCGCCGGCCAGCACGATCGCCTGATATTCGCGTAGCAGATCATTAATGCCTATGTTCACGCCCACATAAGCATTGCACTTAAAGACGATGCCTTCTGCTTCAAGCAGGCGGATGCGGCGGTCAATGACCCATTTCTCCAGTTTGAAATCAGGAATGCCGTAGCGCAGCAATCCACCCGGCGCATCGTCCCTTTCAAATACCGTCACCGAATGACCTGCATAATTCAATTGGGCAGCGGCGGCCAGGCCTGCTGGACCGGACCCGATCACCGCCACCTTTTTTCCTGTCCTGAATTGAGGTCTTTTAGGCTTCACAAGACCTTTGTCGAATGCGATCTCGATGATATGTTTTTCAATTTCTTCAATGGTGATAGGAGGCCGGTTAATGCCTAATACGCATGCAGACTCACAGGGAGCAGGACAAATACGGCCAGTGAATTCGGGAAAATTATTGGTGAAGGAAAGAACATTATATGCTTCTTCCCAGTCCTGGCGATACACTGCGTCATTGAATTCGGGGATCATATTCCCGAGAGGACATCCGTTATGACAGAAGGGAACACCACAGTCCATGCAACGCGCAGCCTGCTGGTTCAGCTTCTCCGCCGTATAGCGGTGAACGAACTCGCTGTAATCACCAATCCTCTCCTCTACGGGACGCTTGGAGGGAAGCTCCCTTTCGAATTCTAAAAAACCCGTGATCTTACCCATGAATATTTTTTAAGTCGTGATCAAAAAATAAATGAACTGATGGATCATGCTGATCCATTTTTTGTCGTCCGGTTAAATAGTATTGAACTGCTTTACCTGCGCGGCCTGCAGCACCTTCTTGAAATCTTTCGGGAAGACCTTGATAAAATTCTTTAACTGGTTATCAAAATCATCCAGCACGAATTTCGCCACCGTGCTTCCGGTGAACCTGAAATGATCGTCGATCATATTTCTCAGGTCGTTGACGTCTTCCAGCGACAGCGGATCGAGGTCTACCATTTCGCGGTTACACATCACCGGGAAAACGCCTTTCACGTCATATACGTATGCTATTCCGCCGCTCATGCCAGCCGCAAAGTTCCTTCCTGTATCACCCAGCACGACGACCTTTCCGCCAGTCATGTATTCGCAGCCGTGGTCGCCTACGCTTTCAACAACGGCACGCGCCCCGGAATTGCGGACGCAGAACCGCTCACCTGCCTTTCCACGGATGTAGGCATTACCTGAAGTAGCACCATAGAACGCCACGTTGCCGATAATAATATTTTCTTCCGGAATGAATCCGGCTTTTTTAGGTGGGTAAACAACGAGCCGCGCCCCTGAAAGGCCTTTTCCAAAATAGTCATTCGCATCACCTTCAAGCTCCAGCGTTACACCTTTTGTATTGAAAGCGCCAAAGCTTTGCCCTGCGGTTCCGGTAAACCTGAAATGGATCGTATCATCTGGCAGACCCGCGGCACCGAAGCGTTTAGAAAGTTCATTCGATAAGAGGGTGCCTACTGTACGATCGGTATTTACGATAGAAAAAGAGCCGGTTACTTTCTCGCCCTGCTGCAATGCAGGCTGAGCGGCCTCGAGTAATTTCCAGTCAAGCAC
>DATMHB010000512.1:0-4541 GCA_035555175.1 Flavisolibacter sp.
GGTGAAGAAAGTATTCGACGAAGTGGAAAATCCTCTGGTGCCTGTATTAATGGAAATGGAATATGAAGGGGTGCGTATAGACACGGAATTCCTCGTCGAATATTCACGCGTGCTGGAGATCGAAGCAAGAGTGCATGAAGAAAAAGTATACGAAGCCGCGGGTGTTCGTTTTAATCTCGGCTCTCCGAAGCAATTAGGCGAGGTGCTGTTTGAAAAACTAAAGCTGGATCCGAAGGCCAGAAAGACGAAGACCGGACAGTATGCCACGGGCGAAGACGTGCTGCGCAAGCTGGCCGTAGTGCACACGGTTGCCGATGATATTCTCGCCTACCGTGAATATTCAAAATTGCGTTCGACTTACGTAGATGCACTTCCGCTGCTGATCAATAAAAAAACGAACCGGGTACATACAACGTATGGACAGGCCGTTGCCGTAACAGGGCGTCTCGCCAGCAATAACCCCAACCTTCAGAATATTCCGATCCGCACCGAAAGGGGAAGAGAGATCAGAAAAGCATTTATTCCGCGCGATGAAAACCATGTGCTCATCAGCGCCGACTATTCGCAGATCGAGTTGCGCATCGTTGCTTCGATCAGCGGTGATGAAGTGATGTGTGAAGCGTTCCGCAATGGCAAGGATGTGCATACCGCTACAGCCGCGAAGGTGTATGGTGTGGAGGAAGATGCGGTGACAAAGGAAATGAGACGCAAGGCCAAGAGCGTGAACTTCGGCATCATTTATGGTCAGGGAGCTTTTGGACTGGCAGAAAATCTCGGCATCAGCCGCACAGAAGCAAAAACGATCATCGACAATTACAAAAAGGAATTTGCCGGTATCACAAAATATATGGACGATATGATCAACTTCTGCCGTGAGCATGGATATGTGCAAACAGTGATGGGCAGAAAGCGCTGGCTGCGCGATATCAACTCTTCCAATTTTACGGTGCGCGGTTATGCTGAGCGCAACGCCATCAACTCACCCATCCAGGGCACTGCGGCCGACATGATCAAGCTGGCGATGGTGAGCGTGGCGCGGACATTGAAGGAAAAAAAGTTCAGGTCGAAGATGATCCTGCAGGTGCACGATGAGCTTGTATTTGATGCCGTAAGGGAGGAAGCAGATCAGATCAAGCCCATCATACTCGACTGCATGCAATCAGCGATGACCTTGCCGAACGGCGTTCCTGTGATCGCTGAAGTGGGCGAAGGGTTGAATTGGCTCGAAGCGCACTAGGAGGAAAACGTTGAATGTTAACTGTTGAATAAGATGTCGTTTAAGGGATAAATTTCCTACGACGCTCATGTGTTATGGGTTCTAAACTCCGCGCGAGGAAAACAGTGTCCGAGGATTAAATTGTACAATTCTCTTTGGACCCTTCGACTTTTGAATTTCGAATTTAGTTCACTTGAATTAAAATAACCAATGGCTCAGATACAACCCACGATCTATTATTGCTACGATGCCTATTGCGGCTGGTGCTATGGATTTAGTCCCATCATGTCGAAGATTGCCAAGGAATACGAAAGCAAGCTCGCATTTGATGTGCTCTCGGGCGGCATGATCCTCCCCGAAACACCTCATCATTTTGCGCCGATGGCAAAATATATTCAAACGGCATACAAGAGAGTGGAAGAGCTGACGGGCATCAGGTTCGGCGACGATTTCTTATGGCATGTGTTCCATCCCGAAGAAACGGACTGGTATCCGGATTCAACGAAGCCGGCGATTGCACTTTGCATATTTAAAGAATATCATCCGGAACAGGCGGTGTTCATGGCGGCCGACCTTCAATATGCTCTCAATTACGAAGGCCGTGATCTTACCGACGACGAAGCATACCGCCATTTGGTTCGCAAATATGCTATACCTGAAGAAGAATTTTACAGCAAACTGAAAAGCGAACAATACCAGGAAAAAGCCTATTACGAGTTTGCGCTTGTGAAGCAGCTCCAGGTAAAGGGATTTCCGTGCGTGTTGTTGCAGGTGACCGATTCAAAATTTTATTTGCTGACCAGCGGTTATACCGATTACCAAACGCTGAAAGAAAGGATCGAAAAAGTCCTGGATGAAACCAACCGGGAGATGGCACTGAGAAACTAAGCCGCGGACATGTTGAATTTGGAAGTTGAATGTTGAATAAAGACAAGGAGCCTTAAATGCGGGAATCAGAGCCCGTCTACGCCAAAGGTTCGACGGACAAAGACTCGGCTTTCGATGTCCGGCTCGTGTCTCCTCCTTTTTCTTTTCTTATATTCGCGTCGCCCGGGTTCTTCGGGTTTCGTAAGCAGACGCACCGGGTCTCTTTGCGCCAGGGCTTCGGCGAACGGAGCGAGGAGAAGTAATAGCCCCAGCGCTTTGGATAGTTTTCGTTTTACCTTTTTTTACGCGCCTTTCCCGCCGCGGCAGCACTACTTCTGACCTTCCGGGCTCATCAGAACCTTTGATTTCCCCTGCCGTTCCAGTTGTGTTGACCGCCTTCCCTGTTTGCGGCTCTTGCCGCTGCCGTTCCAAAATTGCGCAGGTTATACGTGAAGGTGAGCATGAAATACTGCCGCAGCACCTGATTCTGCACGTCCTCAATATAATCTGCCGTTACATTTCTTGTAATGCTCTTGTTCTGTTTCAACAAATCAAATACACTGAGTTTCAACTCGCCTTTCCTGTCTTTGAGGAGTTTTTTTCCGGCGCTCATGTTCCAGAGGAAATAGCTTTGGTTGAATCCGGCCGACAGACCATTGTAATATTGATTGGTAAGATCATTCTGGAAGAACCAGCCGTTCCTGGAAAGGAGGTTCATCTGCATGCTGGCCAGATGTTGAAAATAATCAGTAGTGGTAGTTGATTTCACGTTGTTCGATACCACATTATTAAAATTGGCCGAATACGAGATCGTAAAGTCTACATACTGGCTCACATTGCTCGCTACGACCATGCCAAGCGTAAACGTTTTATTCTTGGTGGTATTGAGGATATTATTGCTAAGGCCCGGTATATCCTGCACTGTATAGCCTCCATTCAGATTCAGGTTCGACTTGATCAGCTTTACGGGAACCGCGAATGTCAGAAATGAACGGAAGCTCCTGTACCCATTGAGGTTTATGGGTTTTGTGAGCCTTGAACCGGCAGAAAGGGTTTCTCCCTGTACCACGGTATCTTTTATCGGCGTATAACTGGCGCTTGCGATAAAATTTCTCGCCGCCTGGTAAAATACATTGCCCACGAGCAGCAGCCCTTTCGTTGTATTGGTAAATGTATACTGTGTGCTCATTACGTGCATATACTGCTGGTTCAGCAATTCGTTTCCGATCGTGTACACGGGAGCATTCGTCGGATCGAGTACGCCCTGCAGTTGTGTAACGGAAGGCTGGTTGACGTTGGCTCTGTAAAACAGACGAAAGCTGCTTCTTGTTGAAACCTTGTAACGGATCATGGCATTGGGCAAGATATTATCGAAGCTTTTGTCAACAGATACCTTAATGGGGAAAGTCTGCTCGCTGATAAGGTTCGTATGCTGGTAACTGGCGCCGAAAGAGATCTGGCGGTCCCTGTTCCCATAGCGGTAGGAAAGGCCGGCATTCTGCGCATTGGTTTTGCTTTCAAACACATTCGAGAAATTATCCAGGAAACGGGAATACTCGCGTGTACCCGGGTCCATCGCAAAAGTTTGCTGGTTGGACACGCTTTTTGAAAAGCTCGGATTGTAATTGATCTGTAATTGAGAATTCAAACCTAACGGCTCGGTATATGCGATGTTGGTTGAAATTTGTGATCCGCGACTATTTTGATCGGTGAAGCGGTTTGAAGAAGTGTCTTCAAGTGTTGACGTCATGAATGCACGGTTAAAGGTGGACACATAGGATTCTCCGGTCCTCTTATTATACGAAGTGTTCAGGTTAATGGATAGTGTACGCCCCCTTTTCGGAAAAGAATGCCGGTAAAGGATGGTATTATTCAGGTTGTTTCCTATACGGGTGCTGTTTGCCAGGCTCTGGTTATATGTTTGCAGCACTGCGTTGCTTTCGGGAAAGAACGTTTGCGTTCCGATGCGCCTCTCCGTAGAGTTATTCTGGAAACTGAGATTGGGTGTAATGATAATCTGATTCGAAGAATCGATCCTGTATTCCAACCTCATGTTCAGCCGGTGGTTGGTATTCCTGCTGTGGGAAGTGGTCGTATCGACAATGCTGGAAATTATACTGGTGTTGTTCAGGTATTGTGTATTGGCAATTTCGTTGGTAGCATTATCGGTACCATTGAAAAAATAGCTGCCCGTAACCGTGAGCTTCGGATTCCATATATCCGAATAGTTAATGCCCGCTGCATTGGTTTTGTTGATGCCGGCCTGTTGGCCTACGAGGAAATTTCCGTTGTTGCCAAAACCGCCATTGTTTCCGCCGCCCTGATTACCACCACCCCCCGGACGGTTACCGCCTCCGCCGCGCGGACCGCCTCCGCCTCCCCTTGGTCCGCCGCCTCCGCCACCACGTTGCGCATTGCTGGTTACACCGAGGAGATCCTGTTGAGAAAAGTTTTGCTG
>DATMHB010000513.1:0-3858 GCA_035555175.1 Flavisolibacter sp.
CGTCGCCGGGCGCAATCCTGCTCCCGGTTTTATTAAAACCTGAAAAAAACGAACATGGGAACCAAAAAATTAAAAGGACTCATTGCCGCTCCATTTACCCCTATGAAAAAAGATGGATCTCTGAATTTATCGACGATTTCAAAATATTACGAAATGCTTCTCGCAAATGGTGTCAGCGGTGCGTTTATTTGCGGTTCCACCGGTGAAGGTGTTTCTATGACCACTGCAGAAAAAATGGTAGTGGCTGAAGCATGGGCCTCGTGTTCAAAGTCGCATCCCGATTTTAAAGTGATGACCCTGCTGGGAGGGACGAGCATTGCTGATTGTAAGGAGCTCGCCCGTCATGCCAGAAGCATTGGTTTGTATGGTGTGTCTTTTACGGCGCCATTTTACTTCAAACCGGTTGATGTGAGGCAACTGGCCGAATGTTGTAAAGCCGTTGCCGAAGAGGTGCCGGACATGCCCTTTTATTATTATCACATCCCGGTGTTGACGGGAGTTGATTTTACAATGTTCGATCTACTTGAGGCTATTGACGGTCAGATTCCAAACTTTGCAGGCATAAAATATACGCACGAAGATTTCATGGATTTTCTCTCGTGCATCCATTACCGGGAGGGAAAGTATGATATGCTTTGGGGACGTGATGAAAATATGCTGGCTGCCTTGTCACTGGGTGCAAAGGGTGCGGTAGGAAGTACCTTTAATTATGCAGCGCCTTTGTACTCACAATTAATGAATGCATTCGACTCGGGTAACCTCGACAACGCACGCCGGCTGCAACAACACGCTATCGACATGATCCGTTTGTTAGGAAAATACGGCGGCATCGCAACAGGCAAGGCCTACATGAAATTGATCGGCCTGGATTGCGGCGAGTTCCGCCTGCCTGTAAAGAATATGACGGGCGAACAGTTTGAAGCATTCAGGGCAGATGCAGATCAATTAGGTTTCAACAGCTTTTGTTCACGCATCCCGGTAAAAATAACCGCATAAATGAATGTATCCGGATTACTCCTCTTAGCTCAACTTATGATCTTTCCCTTTTTTTCTTCTGCACAAAAGAAGCAGCCTGTTGTCTTGCAATGGAAGATTGCAGGCGAATTATCAGCGAATAGCGGAGGGCTTAAGCCTTTAGGCCTTGCAGGCGCCGTAATCGGAGTAACAAACGATATATTGATCATCGGCGGCGGCTCCAATTTTCCTGATAGCATGCCTTGGTTGGGAGGAAAGAAAAAATACTATAATGAGATGTATGTGTTTAAGAGGACAAACGACGGGCTTCTGCAAAATTACAAGTCGTTCAGGCTTCCCTTCCCGCTTGCCTATTCGGCAAATTGCTCAACCCGCAAGGGTATTGTAGCCGCAGGGGGAGAGAATGAAAATGGTTTAACGAGCAAAGTGTTGTTGATACAATGGGCAAGTGCCGCTCAAAACATTGTTCTTAAAAACCTTCCTGACCTTCCATTCAGCGTAACCAATGCAACGGTTGCGGCCCATGGAAATAAAATTTATCTCGCCGGTGGCGAAACAAACACAGGTGCGTCGAAGATTTTTCTTAGCCTCGATCTGGACAATACTGAAACCGGGTGGAAAGCATTGCCTCCATTGCCAAAGGCTTTATCCCATGCGGTGATGTTGATCCAGTCCGATGGCCATAACAAGTGCCTTTATGTATTTGGCGGGCGAAAGAAAAGCAAGGAAAGCCTCAGCGATTTTTATGCATCGGTTTACCGGTTCAGCCTAAAAACGAACGAGTGGTGCGAAAAGCAGTCTTTGCCTTATGGTTTATCTGCCGGCACCGGAGTGGCAGCCGGCCGCAACTATGTGCTGTTGTTCGGAGGCGATAGGGGTGAAACATTTCATAAAACCGAAGCAGTGCTGCTGGCCCTTGCGAACGAAAAAAATGAAGAGAAAAAAACGCAGCTTAATCAAATAAGAACGGCCTTGCAATCATCGCATCCGGGTTTTAGCAAAGAAGTGCTCTTATACAATACGAAAGCCGATGTATGGACCGTGTGCGGTTCCATCCCTTTCGACGTGCCCGCAACCACTACGGCTGTTCAATGGGGGAAGTATGTGTACATACCGAACGGTGAAATAAGGGCCGGTGTGCGTACACCTCAGATCCTGGTTGCGAAGATGGAAATGAAATAAAAGCGTGCAGGTTGTAAAACATTCATTTGTATAAAAACTTTGTTCAGATATGAATCGAACTACACACGCCATACTCAAAAAATGAAATACTCAAAAAGATATCCCTGGATACTCGTCGGCCTGTTGTGGGGAGTGGCCTTGCTTAACTACATGGACAGGCAAATGCTGTCCACGATGAAGCCTACCATGCTAATAGACATAGCGGAATTGAAGTCCGCTGCCAATTTTGGTTATTTAATGGCCATCTTCCTCTGGATATACGGCCTTATGAGTCCGTTTTCCGGGATGATCGCCGACAGGGTGAACCGGAAATGGCTAATTATAGTGAGCCTTTTCGTTTGGTCGGCTGTCACCTTTAGCATGGGATATGCCACTACCTTCAATCAGCTCTATTGGTTAAGGGCGGTAATGGGCGTAAGCGAGGCCCTGTATATACCCGCGGGATTATCTCTGATCGCCGATTTCCATTCTTCCAAAACAAGATCCCTTGCGATAGGCATTCACATGACCGGACTTTATATGGGGCAGGCATTGGGCGGCTTCGGCGCTACCATCGCTTCTGAGTTTTCATGGCAGCAGGCCTTTCATGGCTTCGGCATTATTGGCATAGTATATTCAGCGATCCTGATCTTTTTCTTGCGCGAAAAGAAGATGGCGGCCTCCGCACACAGGGATGCGGACTATGTGAAACAAAATAGCAGGCCGTCAATTTTTAAGGGGCTACCTGTACTGTTAACCAACATTTCTTTCTGGATCATCCTGTTTTATTTCACCGCTCCAAGTGTGCCCGGCTGGGCTATCAAGAACTGGTTGCCTACGCTTTTTGCCGAGAACCTGAATATCGAGATGTCAAAAGCAGGCCCTTATTCAACCATTACTATTGCTGCCTCATCTTTTTTGGGCGTTATATTCGGCGGTATCCTGTCTGATCGCTGGGTGCAAAAAAATATCCGAGGCAGGATCTACACAAGCGCCATCGGCCTTACATTGACCATTCCCGCACTGTTATTTCTTGGTTTTGGAAATACCCTTTTTGCCGTCATTGCCGCGGCTTTCTGTTTTGGTTTCGGCTTTGGAATGTTCGATGCCAATAACATGCCCATACTTTGCCAGTTTGTTTCATCAAAATACCGCGCCACGGCTTACGGGTTGATGAACATGGTGAGCGTTTTTTTTGGCGCCTTGATCACCGACCTGTTGGGTAAGTCAAGTGACGCGGGCAACCTCGGAAAAAGTTTTGCGCTGCTGGGCGCGTTCGTGCTGGTTGCGATCATTATACAGCTTTATTTTTTAAGGCCCGCACACGGTGATTTTGTCGAGAAAGAAGTTGCTTACTAGGATTATTTTTTCCAATATGAAATTGTTATGCAGTTAAACGAAATACCGACGCATCCGCAGAAAGATTTTGCCGACAGCATTGCGGTGCTCTATGCTCCTTTGAAGAACTATGTACTGCAGGTTGTTCCGCTGATGCTCGAGCACATCTGGTTGTCAAAACAAAAAGGACGAACTTCTTTCAGCCAGGAATTATTGCATAGCGGTTGGATCTGCAGATTGGTAACGCTTGATAAAAGAGTGCTTGACGCCGATCAGCAAAACGGCATTGCCGGCTGGCCTGAGGTTCGTGAGGCATTGATCGATCATATGTGCGTTTGTAAGGACGAAAAGGGGGTTCCCGGAATGGTCGCACGCTGCATGGAC
>DATMHB010000514.1:0-3312 GCA_035555175.1 Flavisolibacter sp.
ATGGAATTTATGCGGCGGCAACGGAGGGCATTACCAAGGCATGGATCACCAATATGACGCATTCAATGAACACGGCCACGGCTATCGGATTTTATACTTCCTGCGAAAGTATCTGCACACTGCTCGCCAGTGTTGTGGCCGGCTGGCTATGGAGCGAATATGGAAGCAAGGCCACCTTTCTTACCACCGTGGTAGCTTCGATGACGGTGGTAACGTATTTTCTTTTTTACATGAGGAGCCGCAGACAAATCGCAACCGGCCAGGTGTAAAGCAACTTGATATTGGGTGATTATTCTCCATGTGCCTGCCAATTTCTGCCGTAGATTTTCGAATGGCAGTCTATGTGTGGAACCGGGCCCCTTTTGTTCGACTATTGCCTCCTCTCGCGGCGGGCATTTTGCTTCAATGGAACCTGGGCATTTCGGTACGGACCACGGCCATGGTCTTCACCATTGTGTTCGTGCTCTTCGTTCTCTATTCATTTCTTTCAGTCAGGCTGAGGTTCAAACTTAAATTTATCGGCGGCATCCTGGCAACGGTTCTTGTACTCTTTGCAGGATGTGCCATGGTGTGGGTGCAGGATGTTAGAAACAGTAAGGACTGGATCGGACGTGCGGCGCCAAACGATTACTTTACTGAGGGCATCATCGATGAGCCCCCGGTGGAAAAACCGAACTCCTACCGTGCAATACTCCGCTTGTGTTCACAATTTGATGATCAATTGAAAAAAAATATTTCCGGACGCGTGATCATTTATTTCCAGAAGTCCTTCATCACTAAAAATCTACACTATGGTTCTTCTATTCTCTTTCATAAAAAGATGCAAAGGATACAGGGCCCGGAAAATCCAAATGCCTTTGATTACGCAAGATATTGTCTCTTCCAGGGTCTTACCCATCAGGTATACCTGGCCGAAAAAGATTTTGTTGTATTGCCCCATGAAGAAAAACAATTCCTGAATGCATTTGTTTTCCATTGTCGTAGTGCCGTTGTGGGCATTCTGAAGAAATTCATTAGGAATGATCATGAGGCGGGCCTCGCAGAAGCTTTGCTGATCGGCTACAAACAAGATCTCGATCCTGGTCTTGTACAATCCTATGCCAATACGGGCGTCGTTCACGTCATTGCCATTTCGGGCCTTCACCTTGGATTGGTGTACGGTATTGTGGTTATGCTTACACGCCCATTGAAGAGAAAAAAATTTCGCGCCATTCGATTCGTTCTGATCCTTGCATCATTATGGCTGTTCAGTCTTATGGCCGGGGCCCAGCCATCGGTGCTGCGGTCCACCGTAATGTTTTCTTTCATTGCTGCGGCAGAGGCCAGCGGAAGGCACACTAATATTTATAATAATCTTGCTTTATCGGCCTTCGTTCTCCTTTGTATTGATCCATTCTGGCTGTGGGATGCAGGCTTCCAGCTTTCCTACCTTGCCGTATTGAGCATTATTATTTTTTATAAGCCGGTGTACCATTGGTTTGTTTTCAAAAACAGATTCCCTGACATAGTTTGGCAGCTCAATGCCGTTACCATTGCTGCCCAATTGCTCACATTACCAGTCAGTATTTACCATTTTCACCAGGTGCCGGTGCTTTTTCTTTTCACCAACCTCGTGGCTGTGCCGCTCTCCAGCCTTGTACTGATCGGGGAAATCATTTTATGCGTTTTTGCCTTCCTTTCGCCGCTGGCTGCGTTTCTCGGCCTCCTCCTCAATTGGATGATCTGGTCCATGAATGCATACATCCAAAAGATTGACGCCATCCCTTTTGCCAGCTGGCACGGTCTTTCCATCGGTGTAATGCAAACCATCCTGCTTACCTGTTTCATCCTTGCCTTCTGCAACTGGTTGCTGGAAAAAAGAAAGGGCTATTTATTTTTCTCACTGCTATGCCTTTTGCA
Source organism: Flavisolibacter sp. (assembly GCA_035555175.1). Lineage (GTDB taxonomy): Bacteria > Bacteroidota > Bacteroidia > Chitinophagales > Chitinophagaceae > Flavisolibacter. The sequence goes on from DATMHB010000514.1 coordinate 1,900, forward strand.
TTTCTGCGCCATCAGGACCGTTTCATTTATAGACGCACTCCGTCAGAAGAAGATCATCGTATTCAATATTCCAAAAATAACTGCGGTAGATCTTGTTGACGGAAGGAAAGTGATCTTTGCCGGCGACAGCACCGTATCGCCGCACTCAATGCTCTATCGTTTTCACATTCAGCCTTCGAGAATAACCGGGCGGATTGCTTCGTTCGATACAACAGGTTTGAACGAGTTCCGGTTTTTCAATAAGCAGGTAACTATTCTTGATACCACCTTCCGGCCCTTGCCTGTTCATGTTGGCCTTCGCATAGACCTGCTGATCCTTTCAAGAAACGCAAAAATCAATTTGGCCGAACTTATCAAAACATTCGTGATCCACCAGGTTGTTATCGACAGTTCAGTTCCTGACTGGAAGGCTACCGCCTGGAAAAATGTGTGCGACTCATTGCACGTCGCCTGTTATCATGTTGGGGAAAAGGGCGCTTTTGTGTTGAACTTATAGCCCCTACCTTTGGCGCGCCTGACGGTTGCCTGCTTCACCTGCCCCGCTGACGGGGTGCTCATAATCAATTTGCATGGACAAGAAAATCACGTCTGCCCTTATTTCCGTTTATTACAAAGAAGGCCTTGAGCCCGTTGTCAAGGAACTCCAGAAACATGGAGTAACCATTTATTCCACCGGTGGTACACAAAAATTCATTGAAGAACTGAATAGTGAAGTAGTGCCTGTTGAAGACCTTACTTCGTATCCTTCCATCCTGGGGGGAAGGGTAAAGACGCTTCACCCTTCCGTTTTCGGAGGCATTCTTGGCAGAAGAAATAATGAAACCGATGTGCAGGAGATGAAGCAGTTTGAAATACCTGTGATCGATCTTGTGATCGTAGATCTTTATCCCTTCCAGGAAACGGTGGCCTCAACTTCCGATGAAAAGCTGATCATTGAAAAGATCGACATTGGCGGCCCTTCCATGCTGCGCGCGGCCGCCAAGAACTTCGCCGATGTTGCTGTCGTTGCTTCAAAGCATGATTATCAAAAACTGGTTGACCTGCTCCATAGTCAACAGGGCTCGCTCTCACTGGAACAAAGAAAAAGTTTTGCAGCAAAAGCTTTCTCGGTGGTAGCCGATTATGACAATGCCATCAATGAATATTTCAATCCCCGGCAATATAAGCAGCACGGCTCTTCAAAGGAGACCATTCTTCGGTATGGCGAGAATCCGCACCAACAGGCGATCTTTAAAGGCAACCTTGACGAATGCTTTGATCAGCTTCACGGAAAAGAAATCTCTTATAACAATCTTGTAGATATCGATGCGGCCATCGAATTGATCCGCGAATTCAACCATACAAGCTTCGCCATTATCAAGCACACAAACGTCTGTGGCATTGCAATGAGAGAAGATCTCTCCGACGCATGGA
>DATMHB010000515.1:0-3326 GCA_035555175.1 Flavisolibacter sp.
CAGGATCATCCTCGCAACCGACGGTGATTTCAATGTAGGTCCAAAGACGGATGATGAATTGGATGAAATGATCGCAGTAGAGCGCGAGTCCGGAATTTACCTAACCTGCATCGGTATCGGGATGGGAAATTATAAGGATTCAAAGATCCAGGCCTTGGCCCAGAGGGGCAATGGCAATTTCGCCTATATCGACAGTTATGCCGAAGCGGAAAAAGTATTGCTGACCGAATTCACAAAAACATTGTTCTCTGTTGCGGATGATGCCTACCTCAATGTTAGATTCGACCCCGATTTTGTAAAGGAATACCGGGTCCTCGGCTTCGATAACAAAGTAGGAGCGATCAAGGATGTTGAGGCCACAGTAGAAGGTGGGGAGATCGGCTCCGGCTATTCAACCGTTGTTGCATTCGAGATCGTACCTACGCGCGAGGCGGCAGAATTGTGCGAGGAGAGCGAAGAATTTCATCCGGTGCAATTTCAGCTGCAGTATAAACTTCCCAATAGCAATAAACAGTTGCAGCTGATTGAAATACCTGATATCGTTTTTCATTCATTCAGCAAGCTCACGCCCTCTTACCGTTTTGCCGGCGCTGTCATTATGTTTGGTTCACTGCTGAGGAAATCAAAATTTGTAAAGGAGGTGAGCTGGAATGACGTGCTTCGCCTTGCACAAGAGACTGCCGACCCTAACAATTTTTCACAGAAGGAATTCATCTCCATCGTGCAGCATGCTAAAGAGATCTACGGCAGAAAAAGAAAAAAAGAAAAAGACCAGTAACGATTTACCGCCTGGTCTTTTCACGATGGTTGAATGATCGTCCTTAAGAGAACATCTCTCGCATCTTATCAAAAAATGACTTTTGATTTTTGTCCGGCGCCGGCTTGAAATTTCCAGAATGGTTCAGTTTTTCAAGCATGTTCTTTTCTTCTGCCGAAACATGCTGCGGCGTCCAGACATTTACGTGCACCAGCTGGTCGCCTTTTTCATAGCTGTTGACGGCAGGGAACCCTTTGCCCTTTAAACGGAAGATCTTTCCGCTCTGCGTTCCCGGCGGCAATTTGATCTTTGCGCGGCCGTCAATGGTGGGCACTTCCACCGTTGTTCCAAACACCGCATCAGGAAAGGAAATATGTAGGTCATAAGCCACGTTAAGTCCTTCACGCTGCAATTCCTTGTGCGGCTCTTCTTCAATCAATATGATCAGATCACCTGCAGCGCCGCCACGTTCGCCCGCGTTACCACGGCCCGAAATATTGAGCTGCATTCCCTCCTGAACACCTGCGGGAATATCGATCGAAACGGTTTCCTCCGCATATACCCTGCCTTCGCCTTTACAGTTACCGCATTTTGCAGTGATCGTTGATCCTTCACCGTTACATGTTGGGCAGGTGGTGACCGTTTGCATTTGACCAAGGAAAGTGTTGGTTACTTTTCTTACCTGGCCGCTGCCTCCGCAGGTTGAACAGGTCTGTACGCTATTCTTATCTTTAGCACCGCTACCGCTGCACACATTGCATGGAACGTATTTCTTGACCTTTATATTCTTCGTCACACCTTTTGCGATCTCTTCATAGGTGAGCTTTAGTTTGATCCGGAGGTTGCTGCCCCGAACGCCTCTGGTTCTTTGTCCACCCCTGGTTCTTGCACCCGCGCCTCCCTGTCCTCCAAAAAAGCTTCCGAATATGTCTTCACCGAAAATGTCGCCGAACTGGCTGAATATATCATCCATGTTCATGCCGCCGGGATGTCCGCCCCGACCATTGCTGCTTACGCCCGCATGACCGTACCGGTCATACTGCGCTCTTTTGTCCTGGTCGCTAAGGACCTCATATGCTTCAGCAGCTTCTTTAAATTTTTCTTCGGCTGACTTGTCTCCCGGGTTACGGTCAGGATGGTATTGCATCGCTACTTTGCGGTAGGATTTTTTGATCTCTTCCACAGAGGCTGCCTTGCCCACACCTAATATTTCATAATAGTCTCTCTTAGCCATTTTTCTTTTTGTAGCTTGTATTGAATGGCCGGTGACAAGGCACCGGCCTTAGTTTCAGGTAGAAAATCAATTTTATTTTCCAACCACCACCTTGGCGAAACGAATAATCTTGTCATTTAGGTAATAGCCCTTCTGGACCTCGGCAACCACCTTTCCCTTCTTGTCTTCACCACCGTCGATTTCGCTAATGGCCTCGTGAAGGTCGGGGTTAAAGTCTTTTCCCACTGTGTCCATCGGCTTCAAACCTTTACCGGACAAAGTATTGCGGAGTTTTGTAAAAACCAATTGAACACCCTCTTTTATTTGCCTGATATCATCTGAGGATTCCATTTGCTTCTGCGCTCTTTCACTGTCGTCAAGGACATCGAGAAGTTCGGTAATGACATCCCTGCCAGCGGTCTGGATCAGCTCGACCCGTTCTCTTGCCGTTCTTCTTCTGAAATTGTCAAATTCAGCAGCCTGGCGCAGGTACTTATCATTAAGCTCACCGACCTGCTGGCGCAATTGTTCCACCTCTGATTCGTCGGTAACCGGTTCATTCAGGTGCTGGTTGCCGCTCATATTCTCATCCGTATTGATATTCACGGAGACATTCACGTCTCCATCCAGGTTTGCGTTATGGCCCTGTGCTTCATTTTTCTTCATTCCTAACAAAATTGTGTGCAAAGGTAGGACTGTCAAGAATATTGCCAACGGCCGGTTACGGGACAAAATGTCTTGTCAAAGCTCTCATAATGAGTGCTCCTGACAGGTTCAGCGGTTTTGAGTTTTCATCTGACAATCAGCATGTACCTTGCGGATTATGTTCAAGGTTCATTTGAAAAGGAAGATCGCTTCAAGAATTGCATCGGGCCATCCCTGGATCTTTGCAAATGAAGTGGAAAAGGTGGAGGGCGAACCGGCACCGGGCGCCATCGTGGATGTTTATTACTTCGATGGAAAGTTTGCCGGGAAGGGCTATTTCAATCAACAGTCGCAGATCCTCGTGCGCCTCCTAAGCCATGACCGGAAGGCGGAGGTCGATGAGGCTTTTTTTCTTCAAAAGATCAGGGAGTGCTGGGCCTACAGACAGCGGCTCGGCTATACTGAAAATTGCCGGCTGGTATTTGGCGAAGCAGATGGCCTGCCACAATTGATCATCGATAAATTCAACGACTATTTTGTCCTCCAGACCCTGGCCCTCGGCATCGATGTATGGAAGCCTGCAATCGTAAAAGCTTTGAAAACCGTTTTCAATCCTAAAGGGATCTTTGAAAGGAATGATGTGCCCGTAAGGGAACTGGAAGGACTGCCGCAGCAAAAGGGATTTTTATCGGAAGCCTTTGATACGAACAT
>DATMHB010000516.1:0-2835 GCA_035555175.1 Flavisolibacter sp.
ATCAACCGTCACCTTCCCTATGCCTTTCCAACCAAAAATGTATTCAATGAAAAAGGCGCCGGCCAGCAGTTCTGCAAACCATCCGGTGATGGCCGTGATCACGGGGTTCAATGCATTGCGCAGCGCGTGCTTCCATACCACCGCCCTCTTGCTCAGTCCCTTCGCATAGGCGGTTCGTATATAATCCTGGTCCAACACGTCGAGCATAGAGCTTCTGGTGAGCTGGGTAATGATGGCCATGGGCCGGATTCCTAGCGTAACGGCCGGAAGGATGAGATTTTGCAAACTCAGCCTTTTCATTCCGTGTTCATCGATATCGAACCAACTGCCGGTAATATGAAGGCCGGTCCAATTGGTCAGCAGAAAGCCAAAGACATACGCAATGATAATTCCCATGAAAAATGAAGGCGCAGAAATACCCACGATACTCGAAAAGACCGCCGTGGTATCTACCCAGGTGTTCTGCCTTACGGCGGCGGCCACGCCAAGCGGGATCCCCAGCGCGACGGCAATGAGCATGGCTGAGATGGCAAGCATTAAGGTACCCGGCAGGGCTTCCATCAGGATCGACCCCACTGGCTTTTTGGTTTGATAAGATTTTCGCAGGTAGGGTAATTTAAATGCGACCTTGGTGTTGCCCCCGATAAAAATTCCTTTCAGTTCTTTTTTTGCGATGTCTTCTTTTGAATGAATGCCTATGGGTGACACATCGTTGAGGTAAAAAAGAAATTGCTTCCACTTGGGTTGATCAAGGTAGAGTTCGCGGCGGATGCTGGCCTGTGTTGCCGCATCGCCGGTTTGACCCATCACCAGCCGTGAAGGGTCACCAAAGCCCTGGAATAATACGAAGACCAGGACGACAACGCCCACGAGCACGAGGACGCCGTAGATCAATTTCTTCGCAATGAATTTAAGCACGCATCCAATTTACGCAGTAATTATTTGCCGAGTCCAGCCGCTGCATCTCCCAGTTTTTTGTAGCTGTATTTGCCGGTAATGGTTCCTGCATGCAAAATATACAGCGTGGGATTTGTCCTGGCTGCCGTGCGGATCACGGTAAAATCACATGAAAGAACCGGAACATCGATCTTCTCTTCCTTAAAATATTTAGAGAATACTTCGGGGTTGGATGTGGCAAAGTACACCGGAACGTTCTTTGCCTTTGCCGCGGTCATGACCTTGCGGAACGCGTCGCGCCAGTCCGATGCACCGGCTTTGTCCAGTGCAAACGCTAGGACGGCTACAGGTTCAGTCAAAACCTGTTGGGTTAGATCATTGCCTGCCGTATCGGTTAACGCGAAACCCTTGATCCTTGGTTCTGCATTCCCTTTGCGAACGAGTTTGTCGATGCGGTCCACATAAGTATAGGTTTCGAAATCGGCGGGGAGATTATCCGGCGCAAATTCAAAACGCTTTCCCCCTTTTTCGTAAATGAAGCGGATGGCGATACTATCGGGAACTGCGCCCGGCGGAGGTTTCATCTGTTCTGCAATGTTATTTCCATTTTTGAAAGGAAGACAGTCGGCCACCGGCAGGTAATGCAGCACATACCATTGAAACGCCAGACTGATAATGAGGCCGGACAAAAGCACGGTATTGGCCAACCTGCGGGAAGGAACCATCATGAGATATCTTCTGCCGAAGAGTAGGAACAGTATCAGGATCAATAAAGCAATGTCCTTGAGGAACGAAGTGGATGGCGTGATCGGCAGGCAGTCACCAAAGCAACCGCAGTTGGTGAATTTTCCGGACAGGTATGCATAGCCGGTTAGGAACGTAAAGAAGATCATGAGGAGCAGCAGAAGGTAGAGAATGAAATTTCTCATCCATCCCAAAAGAAGTGCCATGCCTGTCACGATTTCAAGGGTGATCATCGTAACGGCGAGCGCCAGTGCATGCTGATGCCAAAAATCAAAAAAGCCAATAAGCAAGCCTGCTGCAAAAAACTGTGCTCCTTTCAAACTGCTGCTCCAGAGTTCGAAAAATTCCTGCATTTTATAAGCGAGGCCGAGCGGATCATTTGCTTTTACAAGACCCGAAATGATAAAAAGTACACCAACCAGCACCTGGGTGATACGAATGAGTATTCTCATGCTTTCATGGGTTTGGATTCATCCATCAGGATCAGGGCAAAGACTGCGTAATTGATCATATCGTAATAATTCGCGTCGAGACCTTCGCTGATCAGTGTTTTGCCTCTGTTGGAAAGGATCTGCCGCATGCGTTGGAGCTTCATCAGGATCAGATCAACGAAACTTTCGAATGTCATGTTGCGCCACGCTTCGCCGTAGTCGTGGTTCTTGCTCTCCATTAATTCTTTTGCAGCGAGAAAATATTTGTGGTATAATTTTTCAGCCAGCGCTACTTCAAGTTCTTCGGGGTCGTCATCCGTGAGCTCCGTCTGGATCAAACCAATGATAGCATAGTTGATAATGCCGATGAATTCACTCCTGATATCGTCTCCGATATTTTCAACGCGCTGCTCTCCTTTTTCCTGCACTGTCCTGATCCGCTGTGCCTTTATATAGATCTGGTCGACGATGGAAATGGTACGAAGTACGCGCCACGATGTTCCATAATCGCGCGTTTTTTTCGTAAAGACCTGTTCACATTCCTTAATGACGGATTCGTATTCCTGATGGGTGTTCTTCTGCATGCTTTGAATTATTATCTACATTAGCTCAAAACTAGCAAACAATCATTAATGTTCACACTGAATTGCAGAGGGAAACTGCTTTGTCTTGAGGAGCCGGTGGTCATGGGCATCATCAATACGACGCCGGATTCATTTTTCGCAGGAAGCAGAGCGAAGTCGGTGGATGATATCTTGTTCGC
>DATMHB010000517.1:0-3195 GCA_035555175.1 Flavisolibacter sp.
GGGAGGCTCTCATTCTTTCCCAAATTGGTCCCGGGATATTCAGATTGCCGATCCGCTGGCTTTCATCCTCCAGCCAAATCACCGTCCCTTTTTTATCCGGGTCGGAATCGAGCACCGATGATTTTTCCGCCAGTTCCATGAAGAGCAGGTTTTCAAACATCTCCTGCCGCGGCTGCGATGGCATTTTAAAACTTCCGAACGCAGATCCTTTGTGGCAGGCGAGCTGCTCAAGGTCGATCACCGTTTCACCTTTCAATTGAAGCTCGCTCAACACCTCCGTTTTTCCGGAACCGGTATAGCCGCCCAACACTTTGAAGAGATAAGGATATTCAAAACTTTGAAAGACAAGATTCCTGAATGACTTATAGCCGCCGGCCAGGGTATATACTTTCCAGCCATAGAGGTCAAGCAACCAGGCCACCGCGCTGCTGCGCATACCACCGCGCCAGCAGTAAACAAAAATTTCGCGGCCCTGATCATCTTCAGGTTTTTCTTTTTTTGCCCCACCCGCCTGCATTGCTTCTATCTCTTCGACCATGGGTCTCATCTTGGGGCCGAAAAAATCCAGTCCGATCCTGATGGCCTTTTCCCGGCTTTCCTGTTTATATGCAGTGCCGACAATTTTTCTTTCCTCATCTGAAAACAGGGGAAAGGACTTTGCCGCCGGAACGTGCGCATGAAGGTATTCGGAAGGTGAGCGCACATCCAACAACAATTTGTTTTTTGAACGCTGCAAAAATTCTTTGATGGGAAGCCTTTGAACACTCACGTGTGCAAAAATATCTTTTGCAGTCAGTAAATAAAAAATGCTTCCCGGAAAGGAAGCATTTTTAACCATATCAATAAAGACTATTGTTTGGGATCAGTTTTTTTCACTTTCACTTTATTGCCCTTGTCAGACACTTTTACTTTAGCTCCGCTGGCATTTGTGCTGGAGGAATCTGTAGCATTGACACTTGTTGATGCCCCTGTTGATCCACCTGTGGTATCCATGTCATCTGACCACCTCTTGTCATATTGTTCCCAGTCTCCCTTCTCTCCCATATACCAGAGGCTGCCATTTTTCATTTGAGCGGTACCGATCGTATCCCATGAGTTTGTATCATATACCCACCATGTCCTTTTATCGACATAGCGTTTTACAGGCCTGCCGGACTCGTCCGTAAGGCTGCCGGTTGACTGGTCAACATTGAGCTTTGTATAGGCCTTACCAGTTCTTGGGTTCAAATAATTACCGGCCGTTACGTTGGCGTTGACAGAATCCGCACGTGCGGCATAATTTCCTGTAGAGCTGGCCGTATTGGCTGTAGTGTTGTTCGTTGAATCAGTTGTGCCGCTTGTTTCGCCGCTGTTGTTGCAGGCTGCAAAGCCCAATGCAATACCAGCCGCCAAAAGACTGAAAACTTTGTTTTTCATTGTAGAATGTTTTTGTTTCAGTCAATGTGATTACAAAAATGAGACCGCAGCGTTTTTGTAGATCAACTATTCATGGAAGCCAGGAATTCTTCATTGCTCTTGGTACCTCTCATGCGCCTGATGAGGTCGGACATCGCCTCTTCAGTATTCATGTCATTGAGATATACGCGAAGCAGGTTCATCCTTTGTAGAACGTCGCGTTCGAGCAAAAGATCATCTCGGCGGGTAGAGGATGCAACGAGGTCGATAGCAGGGAAAATGCGTTTGTTCGCAAGCCGGCGATCCAGCTGAAGTTCCATATTGCCGGTACCCTTGAACTCTTCAAAAATCACCTCATCCATTTTGGACCCTGTATCGATCAATGCGGTTGCCAAAATAGTCAGCGATCCGCCATTTTCGATTTTGCGCGCCGCACCGAAAAATTGTTTCGGTTTCTGCATCGCGTTGGCCTCAACACCCCCGGAAAGGACCTTTCCGGATGCAGGAGCGACGGTGTTGTGAGCACGGGCAAGACGGGTAATCGAATCCAGAAGGATCACCACATCGTGGCCACATTCAACGAGACGCTTGGCCTTCTGCAAAGCAATTGTAGAAACCTTTACATGCTTTTCAGCAGGCTCATCAAAAGTTGAGGCAATCACTTCAGCCCTCACGCTTCTTTCCATATCAGTTACTTCTTCCGGCCTTTCGTCTACGAGCACCACCATCAGGTAGCATTCAGGATGATTGGCGGCAATGGCATTTGCGACAGCTTTCAGCAGCATGGTCTTACCGGTCTTTGGCTGTGCAACGATCAAACCCCTCTGGCCCTTACCGATCGGCGTAAAAAGGTCCATGATCCTTGTGGAGAAGTCATTTGGAGCCGTGAACAGATTAAGCTTCTCAAAGGGGAAAAGCGGTGTGAGGTAATCGAAGGGAACCCGGTCCCGAACTTCTTCGGGGCTTTTTCCATTGATGGTTTCTACCTTAAGAAGAGCGAAATATTTTTCGCCTTCCTTCGGTGGACGCACCGAACCATTTACAGTATCTCCGGTCTTTAATCCGAAGAGCTTTATCTGTGACGGAGAAACATAAATATCATCGGGCGAAGAAAGATACATGTAGTCTGATGAACGCAGGAAGCCATAACCATCGGGCATCATTTCCAGAACGCCTTCGGCAAGAATGATCCCATCGAATTCAATATTAAATGTCTGCTCGCGGCGGGGAGGATAAAATTTGTTGATCTGCGTTCCTCTCTCCGGTTGTTGAACCGATTCTACCGGCGCGTCGTCGTTGATCGGTAGTTCCATTTGCTGGTCTTCAACAACAGGCACTTCTTCTTCCTGCTTGGGCGCTTCTTCCGATTTCTTTCTTGCTGCCTTTTTCGGTTTCTCTTCCTTTTTGGCGGGTGCAGTTTTCTTTGCGGGCCTTTTGCTTTCAGGCGTGGCAATTGGTTCTTCTACAATGGCTTCTTCAGTCGAATTTGCTGTTGTGGCTTTTACAATCCGCTTCCGCTTCGGTCCCTGTGCTGCACCACCGGATTTTTGTTCGCTACTCATAACTGCTTGTTTATCTAAGATTTTGTAAATCAGCCCCTGCTTGTCTAATTTTTTCGCATTTTCAATATTAAGGCCATCTGCAATGTCCAGTAATTCCGGAACAAGCATGTCGTTCAACTGCAGAATGTCGTACATAAGAAACTTGGGTTTTATTACAGGACCGCTCTTTTGAAGCTGTAATCTTTAAAATGATTTTTGAATTATTGAATGGGAATCAGAAAAAAACCGCTGTTGTGAG
>DATMHB010000518.1:0-5159 GCA_035555175.1 Flavisolibacter sp.
GGGCAATCGATAAGATCCTGCGAAACTAAAGGGCTGCCTAAAAAGAACTTTACCCACGCCCGCGTTTTTATGTTCAGGTCTTCAGGTTCTCAAACCTTACAGCATTGATGCAGTGAAGTCGAAATGCTACCTCCATCTTAAGCATGGATCGAAAGCTGGCCGAAAGGATTGGTTGAATAAATCAATTATTGACCGCCTGTGAAACTCCCCGCTGCCAATTTTCGAAGAACGGTTTGCGCGGACTTTTGCGCATCCTCTCATCAATATGCTCAGCCAGCCATTGGAAGTATTCACCCAAAAAAGGATCCGGCTGTTTGTCCCTAATTTCGTCAAACACCATTTTGTATTTCTGCCAGGAGCTCATTACGAATGAACCGAGGGTTTTATCGACGAGGTCTATATTGACATACTTCTCCGCAACCAGCATACCGAGCGACTCCATTTCCTGCGCAAATTGAATAAATTTGGCCTGCTCAGTCAATGGAAGAGATTGCAATTCTTTCAGATTGGAAGGTGTCTTATGATACGAGATGATGGCGATCAGTTCCGCAAATTCTCTTGTCTGAAAGTTTCTTAGTGCTTCGAGTGTAAGACGTTCCCGGCGATCGCGCGCAGCCTGCCTGGTTTGAACGATTCCGAATATAAGGCCGACAATAAAAGACAAGGCCAATGCTAAGTTAGCGATCAGGGCCGCAAATTCGTAGCTCATAATGTAAACTTTATCGTAACCATTGTAATCCGAAACAAGAAAAACTTTATACGCTTAAATTGTTGCGCATTTCAATCGCGCGCAGCAATGACGCATAAGATCCGTCGTAAGAATCCAGCATTTCTCCATTCACAAAAAATCCCGGTGTGCCATTTACACCGCTCCTCACTCCGCTTTCGAAGTCGTTATCAACGCGGGCAAGTATCGCCTCGCTTTCCCAATCGTGCATAAATTTCTTTGCATCGAGATCCAATGTATAAGCGAAGTCCAGCAAAACATGTTGTGAAAGCTCATTTTGGTGCTCAAAAATGAGATCGTGCATTTCCCAAAATTTTCCCTGCTTGCCGGCTGCCTCCGCCGCAAGGGCCGAAGGAAGCGCCATAGGATGAACGTCCTGTAAGGGAAAGTTCCTGAATACAAAACGTACCGCATCTCCTTTTTCTTTCACCAAATGTTTCAACAGCGGGTAAGCATGGCCGCAATGAGGACATTGATAATCGCCGTACTCAACCAACGTTACAGCTGCACGGCGGTTGCCCGTCTGATGATCATTTTCATTTACCGGTGGTTTTAATGTTGCCATATCATTTGATTTAACTATGAACTGCTGCCATTTTCTCGAGCGCACTAAGGATGCCATCCGCTCCCGGATTGATGCCCTCCGGCGACAAATAACTCCATTGAATCACGCCTTCTTCATCCAGTACAAACAGGGCCCGTTGGCTGCAGCCTTCTTCTTCATTGTACACACCATACAATTTTGCTACCCTTCCTTTTGGTTCAAAGTCGGCGAGTAATGGAAAGTGAAGTTTTCTATCCTGAGCAAAAGCCAGGTGGCACCATTTTGAATCAACAGAAACGCCGATGACGATGGCGTTGTACCGGTGAAACAATTTGAGCGTTGCATTGTACAACGACATTTGATCGCTGCACACAGGGCTCCAGTCGGCGGGATAGAACGCAAGCACGACGCGTTTGCCTTTCAAATCACTTAAGCGAAGCATTTGGTCGGGAGTAGCCATGAGCTCAAAATCAGGTGCCGGCGTTTCTTTTTGAAGTATCATGTTCTCTAATTAATTTATTAAAACATCGGGCTTCTGAAGTCAGTTTTCATTTCGGCTTCATTAGAGTAAAGATGGTTCGGCTTTGATTCTCATTGCTCATTCAATCGGCAACGCATAGCCATTCACTGACACAGCAGCGGCAAAAGCTTCTGCTGGATCCTGAGGCAGAAAATGTCCTGGCCTTCGAAAATTGTTCTGTGCACTATTTGCCGAACCTGTGAAAGCATAAGAGATTTCGAAGGGATGCGGTGCACCGTTCGCATCGCCATCAAGAGGCTATCATCCGCATTGTCATGGTCGAAATACTCGCGAAACCATTCCAGGCCTTTGTTTCCATCGTCCAGCCGTTGTAGGTTGACAAATTGGATCGCGGCAGCAAGCTTGCGGAATTTTGTTCTTTGATCCAAAGCAGCCATCGAATGAGAAGGCCCATTTGCTTCCGCACTTACTACAGAATAGCGCCTAACGAACCTGAATGAATGCAATAATTTTTTAGAGCGGTTGACAAGAGTCGGAGTAAAAATTATCTAAAGAGAGCTGCGGTTAAGCCGGACAATGAAGTTAGGAAGATTTTGATTATCGGATATTATAAGAATTGTTGAGGTGCATTTTGAATTTTGTGCAGTTGCGACAGATGACTTTAGATATTTTTCCCTCACCGCTGCAGGCCCTTCAACAAAAAAACATTTTGCCTCGCGGTAACCAACAAATCATTTCCGGACGTTCCGCCCCAGCAAATATTCGCAGGAACGGTGGGCAATGAAATGAGTGCCATCCGGCCCCCTTCTTTGTTCAGGATGATGATCCCGTCCTTATTGCACAGATAAATATTGCCCCTGCGGTCGCACTCTATGCCGTCACTATTCTCTTCAGCAACGATCTTCAGAAATTTATTGCGTGTTGTATCGAAGGTGGAGATGAATCGCTCGAATGGTTTATTGGAACAGATAAACAGCGTTCTCTGATCTGGCGACAAACAAACACCGTTGGGATACTGGTATTGAATGCTGATCACCTGGATCTCACCATCTTTCCAGCAATACACCGCGGCCAATGGCTGAAACTTGGCCGAATTGATCTTTCCATCCTTCAAGCCATATGGAGGATCACTAAAATAGATGCGGCCATCCTGGTGAAGAATAAGGTCATTCGGACTATTGAATGGCCTATCGTTGTATTTCGAAATAAAAGGCCTGAGCACTTTCCCATCAAACCGGGCAATGCCATGCGCTCCGTGCTGACAAACCAAAAGATCACCGTCGGGTAAATAAGCCAGCGCGTTCGATCCGGCCTGCCCCGGTTTCAAATCAGGATCAGCAGGATTGTCTGTACCACTGCTCTCGAGAAAAACGCTTCTGGATTCATGCTCACTGATCTTGTAAATGCAATTGGCCGTTATATCGCTGAAAAGATAATAGCCTGCCGGATTCCATACGGGGCCTTCGGTAAAAAGACAATTGTCAGCGAGGTGCTTTACTTCGAAATCTCTTTCAACGGCATCAAAAATGGCCTCATCGTACACTGTCAGCGATGGATGCATCTTATTTTATTTGTGCCGCTAATTTAGCCAGAACTTTTTCGAGGTTGATGCCTTTACCAAGTACGGCTTTGAAGAGGTCACCTTCCGCTTTCAGTCGGTCAAAAATGTTCATGGCATTAAACGTAATCGGCGTCAACCCTTTTTTCAATTCGCTCCAATCCAGAGGTGTAGATACCGGCACTCCGGGCTTTGGACGCAGAGAATAAGGGGCCGCCGCTGTTTGTGTATCGCGGTTCTGTAAAAAGTCGAGATAGATCTTTCCTTTTCGCTTCGAGGGGCTCCTTTCCACGCTGGTCAGCGCCGGCAATTCATGATTCACCAGGGTCACAACCAGCTCGGCAAGTTGCTTCGACTGATCATAATCGTATTTCGCCCCCAGCGGAATGTAGATGTGAATACCAGTTGATCCGGAAGTTTTACAATACGCTTGTGCGCCAATAGCATCAAGCACCTGCTTCACCACCTTTGCTGTCTCTATCACCTGGTCAAAAGTATTTTTCTTATCAGGGTCAAGGTCTATGAGGCACCAGTCGGGACGCATGGGGGATGCCGCCTTCGAATGCCAGGGATGCATTTCAATACAGCCGAGGTTCGCCATGTAGATCAGTGTTGCTTCATTATTACAAACCAGGTATTCAACCGTTTGGTTCGTCGACTCGCTGAAGTCTTCATGAGTGTCCATCCAGCCGGGAATCTTTCCCTTCATATCTTTTTGAAAAAAATTCGGTCCTTCGATACCGTTAGGATGCCTGTTAAGCGACTGCGGCCGGCCCATCATATAAGGCATCATGAAGGGAGCTACTTTCAGATAATAATTGATCATATCGCCTTTACTGAATCCTTCTTTTTTCCAGTAAAGTTTACTAAGATTGGTCAATTGCAGTTCGTGACCATTCAGCGTGAGCTTCTGGTCTTCGCCTGTGGCAGGGTCTAATTGAGTACCTGTGTTGGCGGTCTTTGCCGGAGATTTTTTTGTCTTTGAAGCCGACGCAGTTTTTGACGAAGCTCTTTGAGCCGTCTTGCCGGCTGCTGCAAATTTTACACTGGCTGTGCGCTTCCTTGCTTTGCCGGGGGTGGACTTTTTTGCATTTGCCTTTCCTGCTTCCTGTAATTTTTTGTTTAGTGTAGCCATATTCACTGCTTTTTCAAAACTCACATCTTTCGCTTTCTTATCAACACGCAATCCCATGAATATGGGATGTCGGGCAATCCTGTCCTTGGTCCACTCGGTGAATTTGATCTCACACACGAGCTTCGGCTTCACCCACGTAACCGGCATATTGCCCTTCGGACATTTCGTGAATGGGCAGGTTCCGGTGATCAATGGCTGCAGCTTGTTATAAATCGCCTCGAGGCTTTTTACATTGAATCCACTTCCCGTATGCCCGATGTACACCAATTCATCTCCATCGTAAAGCCCCAATAAGAGCGATCCAAAGAACTTCCTTGAATTTCGTGGCTCGGTATAACCGGCGATCACTACTTCCTGCCGAAGGCTCACCTTGATCTTGACCCATTCGTCGGTTCTTGTATTTATCTGATAAGTACTCTTTGCCTTCTTGGCCATGATGCCTTCCAGGCCCTGCGCCAGCGCAGCATTGAAGAACTCGGTTCCTTTGCCAGTTACGTGGTCACTGTACTTGATCACTTCATCATCTTGCGGCAGTACCCTGGCCAGTATTTCTTTTCTTGCAATAAGCGGCAATGCTGTAAGATCATAACCTTCCAGCCAAAGAATATCGAACACGTAGTACTGAAGATGCACCGGGGTATTCTGCCAGTTCTGCAATGATTGAAATACCGCAAGACCCTTATCATCAACCGCAACGATCTCGCCATCCAATAC
>DATMHB010000519.1:0-2458 GCA_035555175.1 Flavisolibacter sp.
AAGGCCATGCACGTGACCAAACCCCTTGCGTTAAAGGGCTTCACCAATCCCTGCTCCAGGATCGAACGCGTGCTATGCCCTCGAATGCTCTGTTATATGTAAAAGACGTCCGGATGGTTGCCTGCTCCATATTACGGCACAAGATTTATAATAATAGGATAAACAAAGATTATGACCGATCGTAAAAATAACCGTCCCGACCCCAACCCCAGGGACATTACAACCAATCGCCTGGAAAGGAACTCATCAATGCCTAACGACCTTCCGGATTCAAAGGAAGATGCCGAAAAACTGCGTACGGAAGAAACTTTCATAGAGCTGCCTGACGTAAAAGATATACCGGGTCAGGAATTTGTGAATGCTCCTCCGCTGGGTTCATTAGGCGATACCACTATTTCGTCGGATGACGAAGAAGGTACACGAGTGTTTGACCGCGACGACAGCGAAGACTTGCGCACGGGAACCGAGGGCGACGTGAGCCGGGGCGAAAGAAAAGCCCTCGAGCAGATCGATTATCTTCCTACGCGCGATGAGGACAACCTTCAAAACGCAAGAATGGATAATGTGGACTTTCAAAACGAGCCCCTGAATGAAAGAAGCTTTGGGGACGAAAGAAGCGGCCGTGACCTCGATGTGCCGGGAAACACGGACGAAACAAGAACCGATGCCATGGGCCAGGGAGATGAGGAAAACAAGCTTTACAGTCTTGGCAGCGCGGACAATGATAATGTTACAGAAGGCACGCCATAACAGGTTGTCAGAATTTCAGAAATGCTGAAAAATTTTCAGGAAAAGTCGATTGGTACCGCGATTGCGTCTGGCAGACATAATTGATATTCTTCACCTTTAAAAAGGAGGCATTATGTCAATCATGAAAAGAAACAGTCTTTTCCCGGTAATGAATACACTGTTTGACGACATCTTTACCAGGGACCTTTGGAACAGCAACAGCCTGTCTGCTACCAACACCAGCATCCCCGCTGTGAATATCAGGGAAACGAACGAAGCCTTTATCGTTGAAGTAGCGGCGCCCGGTATGTCGAAAGACGATTTTAGCGTAGAGCTTGATGGTAACCTGCTTACGATCAGCAGCGAGAAAAAAGAAACTAATGAACAGAAAGAAGGGGAACGTTATACCCGCCGCGAGTTCAGCTATCAGTCTTTTGAACGTTCGTTCCAGCTGCACAAAGATGTAGTAGACGCCGACAGGATCGAAGCCAAATACGATAATGGCGTCCTGCATCTTACGATCCCGAAGAAAGAAGAAGTGAAACAAAAATCAAGGAGCATTCAAATCAACTAAAAAATACCCCCGCTTTGGCGGGGGCTTTTGTTTAATGAAAAACTTTTTTCACTTTATCTGTGATGTTATGATCCTTCTTTACTTTCCGCTCGCCCGTCTTTCCATCCACCTTGATGGTCTTTGAACCGGTTTCGATCTTCACGTCCCCATCCCCTTCCCTCTTTGAGGTGAACGAGCCGTCCTTTACTTTCTTTTCGTCATCTTCGGTCTTGATCTTTGCATCACCCGACTTCGCTTTTAATTCCTCATCTTCCCCTTTCACTTCCCATGTACCGTTGGATGTTTTGATGAGCCGGCCATTTACAACGGTGCCGGTGCGGCCGGAGATCGTATCCCTGGTTCTTGTATCGACATAGACAGCTACGGGTTTTCCTGTGGTCTCGTTCACCATAAACCCGGTTGTGGTGTCCTTTCTGACACCGATGGGCTCGCCTGTATTCAGGTCGAGATACCGGTTTTCAGAATGGTTACAGGCTGCGAGCGTTAATGCGGCTGAAAGTCCTGTAAGGAAAATTTTCATCTTCATAAGTTCACGTTTTTTCCTGATGAGTACAATTACCAGGCCACGGGATTTTGTTTTGAATTTCGAATAAATGATATGGTGGCCGGTGTTTAAAAATTGAACAATGAGTTGGACCAGCATGGCTCATTACTAAGGCCGCTTCTTTCATTTCGGCCGAAGCTTGCCGTTGAACGATCGGCCCAAAGCCGCACTAATAAGTGCCGTTTTAACAGGCTAATGCCCTTTTTTCGAAATAGGGTCAGAAACGAGTGATAGTGGTTTGGTGGCAATAAAATATACTGTGTTAGGCCTGCCGCTTTTTATTACTTCCGTTGCTTCGTTTTCCGAGGTCCCGCAGCATAGATTCTTCCTTCAAAAGTCAACATTTAGCATTCAACATTTATCTCCGTCCAAGCCGTTTATTCACCTTCCTGACAATTTCCGCAATGCTGATCTGCTTCATACATTTAAAATGTCCCTGCGGACATTTCTTCCTTCCAAACTTTGTACAGGGACGGCACCACAGCTTATGCACCTGCACATCATCGTAGGCCTGTGCCTGACGCGCCAGAAAATTTTCACCATAATACGGCACCATTCCAAAGGACGGTGTGGTACTGCCCCAGATGGCAATGACGGGTTTCCGCAGCGCA
>DATMHB010000520.1:0-3631 GCA_035555175.1 Flavisolibacter sp.
ACCGTGAAAGAAAAATCATTGCCCTCCCATTCCCGTGCACTACAGTATTCGAGGTGTTCCGTGTAAATGCTGTCCTTCAATGAATATCTGCCGCCGCCGGCCACGAATACCGCGGTTGAGTCCTTGCCCTTCTTCAGATCATGCTGCAGAAATGAGAAATGTGTTGGATTGATGATCTTGATAAATGAAACATTCTTCGAGTAGTCGGTCACGGTGGTATCACCTTTTTCAATGAGCGTTCCCGAGAGCAGGCGCCATGTTCCCTGCAAGGGCAATTCCTCCGGGGCGGAAGCATCGTGGTGAACCTCAGCCCCGCACGAAATAAGGAGCAGAAATGCAAAAGCGGTAGTTAGTTTCAAGTTTTCGGTTTTAAGCGTTAATAACTGAAGCGTGTTAAAGTTAATGCTTCGGCGGAAGCGACGGTCATTACCTGATTAGCTCCCCGTCATTTTTTGCACTGCATTACGCGTCGACTATTTTTTTATCGGGCCCACTTACGCTGTTACCGCCATTGGCGGTAACCATCCTATTGCCGTAGTGACTGTAATCCACATCCATCATGTTATTGGCATGGCTTTGGAAAGTCTGAAGCAAGTGTAGTTACACGACTGCGGCGCCGCCCGATCATCCGCACTCAATGATCGTTGAGGGGCAGGCCGCGCGCCTGGAATTCTTTCCAGTTCAGGTATTCGTCGCCTTTTCTCTGTTCCGCCATGGTGATGCACTGATCTACGGGACAGATCAACTGACAAAGATTGCAACCCACACATTCATCTTCCTTGATCACATAAGTATTATATGGTTTTCCGTACGTGAGACTAATCGACTGGTGCGATGTATCCTCGCAGGCGATATAACAAAGTCCGCAGTGAATGCACTTGTCCTGGTTGATCCTCGCCACATGATGATAATTGATATCGAGGTCCTCCCAATGCGTAAGTGCAGGAACGGATCTGCCGATGAAATCATTCAACGTCTTAAAGCCTTTCTCGTCCATCCAGTTATTCAGTCCTTCGCAGAGGTCTTCAATAATGCGAAAGCCATGCTTCATCGCGGCGGTGCAAATCTGTACGGTGCTGGCGCCCAGCAGCATGAATTCAACCGCATCTTTCCAGGTGCTGATACCACCGATGCCGGACACAGGCACTTTGCTTGTTGCAGGATCCTGACTGATCGTAGCAAGGAATTTCAAAGCGATCGGCTTTACAGCCGGGCCGCAATACCCCCCGAAAACAGACTTGCCGGCGACATAAGGATTCGGGATCAAAGTATCTAGGTCGATGCCCGTAACCGACTGGATGGTGTTGATCAGTGATAGTGCATTTGAGCCCGCTTCTACGGCGGCCTTACCCGTGGGCACAACCGAATGCACATTCGGCGTGAGTTTGGTGATCACCGGTATCGTTGCCTTCTCCATCACCCACTCTACAACCATCCGTGCGATCCCGGGATCCTGACCTACGGCTGCACCCATTCCTCTTTCCGTCATTCCATGCGGGCAGCCGAAATTCAATTCCAGTCCATGTGCGCCGGTATCCTCAACCATCGCAATGAGCTCGTGCCATTTCTCTCTGGTGTTGTCGGCCATCAATGAAACGATCATCGCGCGGTCGGGGAAGAGACGGATGCATTCTTTTATCTCGGCGAGGTTGAGATCGAGAGGACGGTCGGAGATCAGCTCGATATTATTAAAACCCATCACCCTGTTTCCATTATAATTGACCGCAGAATACCTGGAAGAAACATTCTTCACCTGCGACCCCAATGTTTTCCAGACCACTCCGCCCCAGCCTGCCTCAAAAGCCCTTAGCACATTAATCTTCTTGTCCGTAGGAGGCGCACTTGCCAGCCAATAAGGATTGGGGGACTGGATGCCGAGGAAATTTGCTCTGATGTCTGCCACGTAAGAAATTTTAAATTTTAAACGAAGTTTTTATATTGAACGCTAGATGCTCAATAGTCATCATTTTGCCGCCTTTTAGCATAAGTGATGCAATGGTGATAGATGCAAATTTTATCTCACATCCATCTACATGGCCGCCATAAAAAACTATCGCCTGTTCAACATTCAACATGTAGCACCCAACATTTAAACTAAATTCAAGTATTTCAAAATCGCGTTCGCCCCATCCTTCCCCGCCTGCACTGCATCCACGACCTCTTTTCCTCCATTCACGCAATCGCCGCCGGCAAAAACACCATTGGCCGACGAAGCATTTCCATTCACAATGATCTTCCCACTCGAATGTTTGATGTCATATTTTTCAATCAGTTGCTCAAATGGCATTTGTCCGGCCGCCTTGATCACCATGTCAACATTCAGTGAAATTGTCTTTCCAGTATCAACTGGCGTCCTTCTTCCCGAAGCGTCTGCGATACCCAACTCCATCACACTGCACACAAGTGTTTTTATTTTCCCACCTTCGCCAATGATCTCCTTCGGCGCGGCCAGCCATTCAATGGAACAACCGTCGAGCATCGCAAGGTCCAGCTCAACCTGCGTGCATGGCATTTCAGCCATCGTTCTTCTGTACACGATCGTAACTTCCTTTGCGCCCAATCGCTTTGCCTGTGTGGCAGCGTCGATGGCAGTCATGCCCAGCCCGATCACTGCAACACGATCACCAACGGCCACCTGGCTCAGTGGGTTTGACCTCAATTGGTAAATAAATTCGATTGCATCAACTACGCCTTCCAGCTCTTCGCCGGGAATATTCAACCGGCGCGCCAGACCCACGCCAATGCCGAGAAATACGGCATCATATGATACATTGAGTTCAGGCAGTGATAGGTTACGGCCCAATTCCTTATTGTATTCTATTGTAATGCCACCAATGGATGTAATGAAATCAACTTCTTCCCTGCAGAATTCCGGCGTGACCTTATAGGCCGCAATGCCATAGGTCATGAGGCCGCCGCCACGACTTTCTTTTTCAAATACCGTTACGTCCACACCCTTCCGCGCCAGTACGTGTGCACACGAAAGGCCTGCGGGTCCTGCCCCGATCACGGCCACTTTTTTTCCGGTGGAAGGTTTGCGCTCAAACAGTTTCCACTGCTCCCTGATAGCCTTTTCGGTTGCGTGCCGCTGTAACTTTGCAATAGGGATGGGAGCTTCGTGCATCAGGTTGTAAACGCAGGAGCCTTCGCATAATTTCTCGACGGGGCAAACTCTTGAACATCCTCCGCCGAAAATATTCGACTCGAAAATGGTGTGCGCTGAACCAGTTATGTTATCAGTTGTGATCTGCTTGATGAATTTTGGAACGTTGATGCCGGTCGGACAAGACTTCACGCAAGGCGCGTCATAGCAAAACAGGCATCGGTTTGCTTCTACCAGCGCTGCTTCCTTTTTATCAAAGGGAGGATGGATATCGCTGAAGTTATGTTCGTATTCTTCAGGTGAAAGCCGATTGTTGCGAATTGACATAGTACAGGATTTGGCAGCCGGTAAATTCCTTTATTCGATTAATATCATTTATCAGAGCTCGGTGATCTTTTCATAGGTCTCGGGCCTTCTGTCACGGTAAAACTGCCACATGCTTCTTACATCTTCTATCATGTCGAGGTCAAAATCTGCGATCAGCAATTCGTCCTTATCTTCAGAAGCCTGGGCAAAGATCTGTCCGCG
>DATMHB010000521.1:0-2367 GCA_035555175.1 Flavisolibacter sp.
ACCCAACGGCCCCGCCACGGATTGAAATAAATTATCAAGTTGATCTTTCGGCCGGGGCTCATCGGTCTGCTGACCTTGGTATCCATTTCTTGCTAAGTATGCATCTGCATAGGACGGAAAAAGGTTGTTTCCATAGATCGCTTTCCACGCCGGAAAACCCACCACATATTCTCTTCTGTAATGTAAAGCAGCCCAAAGCACTGCCCGTGCTGCTACTTCAGGCTGATAGATGGGCGGCACTGGTTGCGCTTTATGTGGCAGCCTTGACCGCACCCAGTCAAATTGCGGTGTATTGTGTGCAGAAAGTTGCACCATCGTTACTTTCACTTTGCTTTTTTGATGCAGCAGTTCGCAGCGCAACGAATCATGAAAACCCTGGATCGCATGTTTGGCTGCACAATAGGCCGATTGCAGCGGAATGCCCCTGTATGCCAGCGCCGAGCCTACCTGTATAATGATTCCCTTGTTGCGTGCGCTCATCCGCTTCAGCGCAGACAGTGTTCCGTAAACGGTTCCCAGGTAGGTCACTTCAGTCACTCTTTTATATTCTTCCGGCGTCATTTCCATAACTGGCGAGAATACAGATACCATTGCATTGTTCACCCAAATATCTATGGCGCCAAACACATCTTCCAGCTGAGCAGCCGCCAGCTCCACCGCATTCGCATCGGCAACATCGCAAGGCAGCATAACGGCTTTTACGCCATGGGCCTCCAATTCCTGTTGCAATGTGTGTAACCGTTGTTCGTTTCGCGAGATCAATCCAAGGCTCGCACCCTCTTTCCCAAAAGCAAGAGCAATCGCTCTCCCAATGCCGGCACTTGCCCCGGTCACCATTACTACTTTATTCAAAAAACGCTTTGGCTTCATTTAGCAGGCTCTTGTTTAGTGAAGAAATGTGCCCAACACACCACCATACACCAGGTGAGCGAGCATGGTGATCACCGGCGTTCCCCTTCCATAGTTGAGCGCAAAAAATCCGGGCGGCTCCAATTGCCTTGTGGGTGTTGGTCCGCGGTAAGGCTGAGCCATCCGCGGATGAAAGGCAGCAATCGTTTGCAGTCCGGCGGACAGCACAAAAGCACCGTGCACGCATCCTATTGCCACACCGAACCACCACGTATGGAGGTTGGCCGTTTTGAACGCTAATGCATATACGAAAGCAAACAGCCATCCGACAAAAAGATGGGTAAGAAATCCATAGACAGGTGCCTTATCGCGGTTGGAGGTAAATAGTGTTCCTAATAAAAATGGGAGATCCATCCGTGTTATCCCAAGCGGTTTCGATATGGCCATCATGGTCGTCAAGACCAGCGTGGCCGCAAACCCCCAAAGTAAAACATCACCAATACTCATGTGTACAAGCTTTCTTTTTCAGCGGCCTTCGTTATCGACAGCGCCGCGTTGATAAGACCGATATGCGTAAAGCCTTGCGGATAATTGCCCAATGGCTCATGTGAGTCCGGGTCAATTTCTTCAGAAAAGAGACCCGTCGCGCTTGCCCCCTTTTGCACGGCTTCGAATACATCGATCGCATCCTGCAGGTTTCCTGTTCTTGCCAAATTTTCGGCCAGCCAATAATTGCAGATACCGAATGCGCCCTCACGTCCGGGAAGACCGTCCTCACCCAGGTACCGGTACAGCAAATTATTCCTGGAAAGCTGTCTGCGTATATACTGCACCGTGGAGCGCATTCTTTCAGAATGTGCAGGACAATAACCCACCAGCGAAAACACCAGACAGCTGGCATCTACTGAACTTTCTCCAAAACTACGTGTATAAGAACCTATTTCATGATTATAACCAAAAGACTCCACCCGCCGGGCGATATCATTTTTTATGCGTTCATATTTTGCTATGGGAACATCGGACCAATGGTATTTCCGGCAAAGTTGGATCACCCGGTCCAGGCCTACCCACGCCATCACTTTCGAATGTGTGTGGTGGGCGGGCGCTGAGCGCACTTCCCAAATACCCTGATCGGGCTCGTCCCATTCCTTGCAGATCACTTCGGCCAGCCCCAACATAAATTTTCGCGATGGACGGTCAAACTCAGTGATCAATTTTGAATAGGAAAAAAATGCATCGAGCACTTCACCATACACATCCAGTTGCAGCTGGCCATGAGCCGCATTGCCGATGCGCACGGGCCGGGAATTTTTAAAGCCTGCCAGCCAGTCCAGCTCATGTTCCTTCAACCTGGACTGCCCATATACGGAGTACAGCACCTGTAGTTTTGGTTGTGTGAGTTGAGTGGCATGAAGGATCCAATTCATATAGGCGTGGGCCTCCTGCTGAAAACCAAGTTGTATCAAGGCTCTCACCATGAACGACGCGTCGCGAAGCCAGCAATACCTGTAATCCCAG
>DATMHB010000522.1:0-4155 GCA_035555175.1 Flavisolibacter sp.
TTCAAAGACCTTTCACTGGACCAGCCCGAAGAAGCCTATAAAACCATCGTTGATGCTGCCGCCAGAGGCGACAAGTTTGCCGTGGAATTATTATCAGAAGCCGGCTATAATATAGGACGGGGCGTCGCCATTCTCATCCACCTTTTAAATCCGGAACAAATTATCCTCAGCGGTCGCGGCTCGGCAGTGGGAAAGGTATGGCTGGCACCCATCCAGCAGGCCATCAATGAACACTGCATTCCGAAGATCTCTGAAAACACAGAAGTCCATATATCATCACTGGGCTACCAGGCCGAATTGATCGGCGCGGCTGCGCTGGTGATGGAGCACTACGACCGTATTGATTTTTCCCAACATAAAAACAGACAAACAAAACAGCCTGTCTGAGACTGCATAACAGGCTATTCTTAAATCTAAAAATTGAACTGCGATGAAAAAAATGATCCATTGTCTTCTTGGTTTGCTATGTTTTGTTGCACTCAGTACTGCAGTGCAGGCGCAGGAAAAGAAGACAGTGACCGGTACTGTCAGGGACAATGCCGGTAATGCGCTGGATGGTGCTACTGTTAGAGAGAAGGGCACTTCTAACCTGGTCGCTTCCGATAAGACAGGAAGTTTTACTATTCGGATCCAGCCCAATGCTACGCTTGTGATCTCCTATGTAGGACTAGGAGAAACAGAAATTAAAACAGGAAGTGGTTCTGTTTATGATGTTACCGTCAGAGAAAACCAGAGCTCAATGGAAGGCGTTGTTGTAACGGCTTTAGGTATCAGCAAGGATCAGCGCAAATTAGGCTATGCCACAACGACGATTGCCGGAAAGGAGATCCTCAAAACGGCGCCTACGAATTTTGCTTCTGCCCTTTATGGAAAAGCGCCCGGTGTGCAGATCAATACGCAGGCCGGTGGTGCAACCAGCGCGGTAAGCATCCAGATCAGGGGTATCAATTCACTTTCCTATCAAAGAGAGCCCCTGCTGGTTGTAGATGGTATCATCATCAGGAATGGCGGAGCCAACAACGAAGGATATTGGGGCGGCAATCAAAAACTAAATGGCAACGGGTTGCTGGATATCAATCCTGAAAATATCGAGTCGATCAATATTTTGAAAGGCGCGGCTGCTTCGGCACTGTATGGGTCGGATGCGAACTTTGGTGTGATCGTTATCACAACAAAAAACGGCAAAGGCATTAACAAGGGGATTGGTGTTGATGTGAACCTCTCCGCTAACGCTGAAAAGGTTTCAATTACGCCCGACCTGCAAACTGAATACGGTCCCGGCTATGACAGGAATACAAACGTTTCGGCTTTTGGATCCGATGACGAAGGCTGGATCCATCAAACGGTGAATGGCCAAAGCGTTGTGCGTCCTATTTTCAGGGCCTATGGCCAGTTTGGACCGAGGCTGGATGGCCGGCAGGTGTACTGGTGGGACGGTCAAATGAGGGATTACTCACCACAGAAAGATAACTGGAAAGCATTTTATAGAACAGGCTTCAGCACGGTCGCCAATATTGCACTCAGCAATGCTACCGATAAAATGAACTACCGGTTCTCTTATACGCGTAACGATTATAAGGGCATCCAGATCGGCGGTAAACAGGAGAAGAATACATTCAGTTTTAATTCTTCGTACAAAGTGCTTCCCAAAGTTACCCTCGATGTTGTAGCGAATTATATCAACGAAAAAGTGCACAACAGGCCAAGACAGATCTACTATCTCACCAATAACTTCGGCGGTTTCTTCAGCCCCGCAGAACACATGGACGTGCTATTCAATAAATACCACACAACGAAGGGTTACAAATGGGTGGATTACAACCAAACACAGCTCGACCCGGAAGAGGCATTGAAATACAATATTCGTCCCAAGGATTTTCTTGATTTCCTTTGGAATCAGCTGTCCAATCGTTACGACGAAACAACCAACCGTCTGATCGCTTCAACAACACTCAATTATAATATCGTTAAAGGCTTAAACCTGCGTGGCCGTTTTGGTACAGACTATACCGGCTATTTGCAGGAATCAAAATACAGAAGTACGCAGCCTTTGTCGTTTGGCGCCACTGGTGGGTATTCGGTTGACAATAACCGTTATCAGTATACTTATGGCGACGTGTTGCTTTCCTATGCACACAGCGTTGCCAGGGATCTGAATGCAACCGTGTCGGTCGGTTACCAGGCGAGGAAAGAAGATTACCGCTATAATTTTGCAGGAACAAGAGATGGACTGACAACGGAAAACTGGTTCTCGCTGAACGCCTCTAAAACAACGCCGGCGGAAGGCAGGGCTTCGAGAGGTACATTGGTGAAAGATGGTTTGTTCGGCATTGTAAGCCTCGACTACCACAACTATTTATTTCTGGAAGGCACTTTGAGAAGAGAAAGGGCTTCGACACTGTTCATCGACAATAATACTTTTTATTATCCCGGTGTGAGCGCGGCATTTGAATTGAGCAACGCGCTTCAATTGCCTAGCTTCTTTAACTATAGCAAGCTGAGGGCGGCATGGGGTATTGTAGGTAATCCTCCCGATCGTTATTTATCCAATGTGGTTTACGACGCAAGAACCATTCAGGGCGTTCCGATCTTAACACCGCCCTCTTCAGGTTATGGAAATCAGAACCTGAAAAACGAGGAAAAGCATGAAATTGAATTTGGTTGGGAAAACAGGTTCCTGCAAAGCCGCCTCGGGTTTGACATCACTTACTATAATGACAAGATCGTTAACCAGATCATGCCCTTGACCACGCCGGCAACGGTGGGTTCAACCAGCGTGTTTGTGAACGTGGGCGATATGCGCAATTATGGTGTGGAGCTTTCCTTATATGGCACACCCGTTCGTACAAGGGCCATTACATGGGACAGCCGTTTGAACGTTTCCTTCAACCGCAACAAAGTGGAGTCTTTGATGCAGGGACTGGATTACCTGGTGCAGGCCAACATCGACAACGGTTCATTGCTGGTTCGCTCAAAACCCGGCGAAGCCGCAGGCAATATTTATCTGTACAAGAGAAAGACAGACGCTCAGGGCAATTACATGATCGATGACAACGGGTTCTATTCAGTAGATTATGAGAACCTGCAGAAGGCAGGCAATATTCAGCCAAAAATGACCGGTGGTTTTATCAATACGGTCAATTATAAGAATCTGAGCATGAACTTCGTGGTCGACTTCCGCTATGGTGGACAGGTCGTTTCAGCCGGCTTATTGTATGGTACAGGCGCAGGCATGTACACCAACTCTTTGTTTGGAAGAGATGCTGCGCACGGCGGTATTCCTTATTACGTGGATGGCAGCGGCAATTATGTAAGGGTTGCGGACAATGCTACCGCCGGACCAGGTGGCGAAAAAGTTTTCCATGATGGTATCATCCTCAAAGGCAATGCAAAGGATGGTCACCCGAATGAAAAAATCATCGATGCACCCAACTATTATCTGAGCACGTACACATGGGGCTCATGGCCCGGTTACCAGTCAGGCAGTTTGTACGAAGGCGCAGTGTTTGACAATGACTACATCAAGATGAGGGAGATTTCGCTTTCTTATACTTTGCCCGTAGGTGTACGTTCAAAAATGAAGATGCAAAATCTTGTCTTCACGGTTTATGGAAGGAACTTATTCTATTTCCGTAAAACACTTCCCTACCTCGATGCAGAAGAAGGGGTTGGAACAGACTGGGTGAGCAGGTCTACCTCTTACGGAAGTGGCAGCGGCGCAACCCGTTCTATGGGCGCAAGTATTCGTTTAACATTCTAAAACCTTCTGCTAAACTTAAAAACTCAATCATGAAAAAGTTCATCATAAATGTTTCGGTTATAGCGTTGGCAGGACTTGCTTTTTCGGGATGTAAGAAGAAGGATCTTTCCGACAACTATTACAATCCGGAGAAAGCGGTGACCGCCGACATACCCCGCCTGTATGCTGGTTTGTTTTACAATGAAAAGGTATTGCCGCGTTATTGGAATTTATATACCTTCCAAATACCGGTGATGGGTACCTATAGCCAAACCGCAGGCTATATTAATGGTAAAGGCGTTTACGAACAGCCAACCAATTATACGGGCAACCGCTGGGATTATTTTTATACCAACACCGTTGCGCAGTACCGTGAAATTGAAAAGTATTATAACAAACTGGGCACGGACGCTGAG
>DATMHB010000523.1:0-3707 GCA_035555175.1 Flavisolibacter sp.
AAGCATATTCCATCCTTTACCAAAAACAACGCGCTCGGTGGACAGATAACAGACGCGAACCTTGTGTCCGGCGCATTCTGAACAATGCTTGCTTACCTGCATTAACACCCCTGACCCTCTTTCTGTCTGATTTCCTTCTCCCCCTCGCCGTAAATTTGTCTGATGGAAATTGGCGTTTATACTTTTGCAGATATTGCTCCCGATCCGCAAACAGGCACCACCATCAATGCTGCAAAGCGGCTCAGCAACCTGATGGAAGAGATCCACGTCGCCGATCAACTCGGTCTTGACGTATTTGCAGTGGGTGAACACCACCGTCCTGACTATGCAGTATCAGCACCTGCTGTGATACTCGGAGCAGCTGCGGTCACCACCAGAAAAATAAAGCTGTCAAGCGCGGTGACGGTATTAAGCTCTGATGACCCCGTACGTGTATTCCAATCCTTTTCCACCATTGATCTGCTTTCGGGTGGAAGAGCAGAAGTGATGGCCGGCCGCGGCTCCTTCATCGAATCTTTCCCGCTCTTTGGTTACGATCTTGATGATTATGACACCTTGTTTGCGGAAAAGCTCGACATGCTGGTGAAGATCAACCAGTCTGAAAGGATCAGCTGGAAGGGGAAGCATACGCAAACGATTTCAAATCTGGGCATTTATCCTCGTCCCTTTCGAAAATCCCTGCCTATTTGGGTAGGTGTGGGTGGTACGCCGGAATCCGTAGTAAGGGCAGCCTACTATGGACTTCCGATGGCGCTTGCCATCATCGGTGGGATGCCCGCCCGCTTTGCACCATTTGCGCGCTTGTATCGTGAGCAGTATGAAAAGCACGGTCACTCATTGCAGGAATGTCAGCTCGGCATCAACTCACATGCTTATATTTCAAACGATTCACAGAAGGCCCGCGACGAATTTTACCCCTCTTATGCAGAAGTAATGGGAAGGATCGGAAAGGAAAGAGGTTGGAGCGGCATGGACCGCAGTCAGTTCAATCACTCCACCGGCCCACAGGGCGCATTGCTTGTGGGAAGTCCGCAGGAGGTGATCGACAAGATCCTTTACGAGCACGAGCTCTTTGGACATACCCGCTTCCTGGCACAAATGAGCATGGGTGCAATGCCGCATGATAAGATTCTGCAATCAATGGAATTGCTCGGCACTATCGTAGCGCCCGCAGTAAGAAGAGCATTGGGCACAAACAAGAACGCAGAAAACAAAAGCACTTTGAACGATCGGCTCAAATGAGTATAAGACGATTTAAATCCGCCCGCGCCATCGACATGGAAGACCTCAACGATGTCCGCAAGGATGTGAGCACGTGCGGAATTCTTTTGGTTCCTTCGCGGTGTCTTGGATTCTTTGCGTTTAACAATATCGTTTATTGAAAAACGGATTAATTTTCAACATTCATGAAAGCAGTAGAGACTGAGCTCAGAACGGTTGACATCAGGAGGTACGTAACGCCATTGCGCGAGGGAGGATCGCTGCCCGCTATTGTAGAGGCAGATGACGGCTTTTTATATGTGCTGAAGTTTCGCGGTGCCGGCCAGGGAATCAAAGCTCTTATTGCCGAACTGATTGGCGGTGAAATTGCGCGGCTGCTTGGTTTCCGCGTTCCTGAAATTGTTTTTGCGCAGGTAGACCCTGCATTTGGAAGAACAGAACCGGACGAAGAGATCCAGGACCTGATGAAAGCAAGTGCAGGACTCAACCTGGGGCTGCACTATTTATCACGCGCGATAACTTTTGATCCGGCGGTAACCACACTCGATGCACGCAGTGCATCAGCGATCGTTTGGCTGGATTGCTTTTTAACGAATGTGGATCGCACCGCACGCAACACCAATATGCTGATGTGGCAAAAAGAATTATGGCTCATCGACCACGGTGCCTGCCTTTATTTTCATCACTCGTGGACGAACTGGGAGGAGCAGAGCGTCAGGCCTTTTGTGCAGGTGAAGGACCATGTGTTACTTCCATGGGCAACTGATCTGCATCTGGTGGACGAGGCCTTTCATGCCATTCTCACTAAAGAAAGCTTTCATCCGATCGTTTCGCTGATCCCCGACGACTGGCTCCAAAATTTTCCGGGATCGCCCGGCGAAAGCCGCCAGGTATACCAACAGTTCCTCGCCAATCGCCTGAACCATTCCATCAATTTTGTAAATGAAGCACAACATGCGCGGAAACGACTTATTTGAATATGCAGTGATCCGCGTTGTGCCCAGGGTAGAGCGCGAAGAGTTTCTCAATGTGGGCGTGATATTGTATTGCCGTGAACAGAATTTTCTCGGGGTGAAATATACCTTGAACAAGGAGCGGCTCCAATCTTTTTGCGGACTGCTCGACTGCAATGAAGTGGAAGAACACCTTCGGGCATTTGAACTGATCTGCGAAGGAAAGCCGGAAGGAGGACCCATTGCTGCGCTCGATCTTCCCTCTCGATTCAGATGGCTGACGGCAACAAGGAGCACGGTAGTACAGAGTTCAAGGGTACATCCCGGCTTCTGTGAAAGTGCGGCCGAAACGCTCGAAAAATTGCACAGACAGCTGGTATTATAGCTGCCACAGGATGCTTTTAACTAAATTGCACCGCAATTCTATATGGAAAAAAATATCACCCTCCGGAACAATGTCCGTGTATTTGGAAAGGGCACCCAGCCCATGTTATTCGCGCATGGTTTCGGTTGCGACCAGAACATGTGGCGGTATGTGACGCCAGCTTTTGAAAACAACTATAAGATCGTTCTTTTTGATTATGTCGGCGCTGGCAAGTCAGACCTCAATGCTTACAATGAGGAGCGCTATGCTTCACTCCAGGGTTATGCCCAGGATGTACTCGATATTTGCGATGAGCTGCAATTGAGGGAGGTGATCTTTGTGGGCCATTCTGTAAGTTCCATGATCGGGATCCTTGCTGCCATTCAACAGCCGAAGACCTTTCAGAGGCTGGTGCTTGTGGGCCCTTCTCCCTGTTATATCAACAAGGAAAATTATACCGGCGGCTTTGAGCGGAAGGATATAGAGGGCCTTCTTGAAACAATGGAAAAAAATTATATCGGCTGGGCTAATTTTCTTGCGCCTAATATTATGGCTAATAAGGATCGGCCCGAGCTCGGAAAAGAATTGACGGAAAGCTTTTGTTCAACGGATCCCGTTATTGCACAACAGTTTGCAAGAGCTACTTTTTTTTCAGATAATCGTGAAGACCTCGAAAAGACCCAGCTGCCCTCGCTCATACTTCAATGTTCGGAAGACATCATCGCCCCCGTTGAAGTTGGTGAATACCTGTCGAGGAATTTAAAGAACAGTACCCTGCGTATCATGAAGGCAACGGGGCACTGTCCGCACATGAGTGCACCCGACGAAACCGTTACTCTCATCCGGGAATTCCTGGCAACAGCTGCTTAATGGAAAACCTGCTTGGAGATGCGCCCTTCTTTTTTTTCGCCACTTCAGATGATGACATCCTTTTACAGGTGAACGAACACCTTTGCAGGCAACTCGGGTATGAAAAAGATGAATTGAAAGGAAAAAAGGTGGATACCATCTTTACTCTGGCCACAAGGATCTTTCACCAAACACATTTTTTTCCGCTGCTGAAAATGCAACACCGCGCCAACGAGATATTCATCAGTCTTCAAACCAAAACGAAGGAAGAAGTGCCGGTGATCTTAAATGCCGAGCTGAAGAATATCGGTGGACGCAAT
>DATMHB010000524.1:0-6642 GCA_035555175.1 Flavisolibacter sp.
CGTTAGGCCTTCTTTAAAGAATAAATGTTGTTAAGATACCCACGGAAATAAGGCGCCGGGCCAGATCCTCTGCTCGAAGAGGGGATAGTGGGTATTTCGTTCTTCAATGCTTTAATGCGGTCAGCGCTATTGCTCCGTAGATATGAGTGCGTTGGTGTAGTAAGCTTTCTGCTTTAGGATTTTTGACTTTTGAATTTTGAATTTTGAATTTGTCATGCCGCGCGGGATGAATTTTGAATAAACTACGCCTTTTGGAATTTTCCGGTCTTTAATATAAATTTGATATCATTTTGATATCAACTAAAACTTCATTTATGGAAAAGATCGTAAAGCCTATGGCCGGAATGGTGGGTTTTGTTTTAGCACTCATCGCTATAGTGCTCTCTATTTATTTCTTCGCAAGTGCAAATGACGGGCAGAAGGACCCGGTGCTTGTGATAAGTGGTGTGGTGATGATGGTGTTGGCTGTATTTTTTTTGAAAGGCATGGTGGTGATCCAGCCCAATCACTCCAGAGTGTTGAACCTGTTTGGCACCTACGTTGGCACGGTAAAGACCAACGGATGGTTTTTTATCAATCCTTTTTATACCACGTATAAGATTTCACTTCGTGCACAAAACCTTGAAAGCACAAGACTGAAAGTAAATGACAAGATGGGCAACCCTATTGAAATTGCCGCCGTGATCGTGTGGCAGGTAGGTGACACTTATAAAGCCGCCTATGATGTCGTTAATTATACTGAGTACGTGATCCGTCAAAGCGAAGCAGCGGTGCGGCATCTGGCCAATAGTTTTCCGTACGACAATCTCGAGGATGAACACGCAGACATCACCCTGAGGAATGGCGGGGATAAAGTAAATGAGATCCTGGAACAAGAGCTTACGGACCGACTGGCGCCGGCAGGGATCATCATTCGTGAGGCAAGGATCAGCCACCTCGCCTACGCTTCCGAAATTGCCGGAGCGATGCTGCAGCGCCAGCAGGCAACGGCCATCGTTGCGGCCCGGACCAAGATCGTTGAGGGTGCGGTAGGCATGGTAGAGATGGCACTCGAAATGCTGTCGAAAAAAGACATCGTGCAGCTCGATGAAGAAAAGAAAGCTTCAATGGTCAGTAATCTTATGGTGGTGCTTTGCGGTGAGCGGGGAGCCCAGCCCGTGCTGAATACAGGAACTTTGTACCAATAAAATTGACCCTGTGAGTTCAAAGAAAAGTTTTGTATTAAGGATCGATACGGACACCTACAAAGCTTTGGAGAAGTGGGCATCGGATGAATTCAGAAGCGTGAATGGACAGATCGAATTCCTGCTCGACAAGGCATTGAAGGATACAGGACGGAGGAAGCCTGCGGGTAAGCCGGCGGCTACGAAAAAACCTAATTCATGAGCCCTGGAATTTAAGAGGGAAATCCCGATGTACGACGAGGAAAATCTCCCTTGAAAGTGGAGAACTATTTGGCAGGAACTATAACAAATCCTCTACATTTATGTCGTCTGGAAACGCCTCGAAAAACGTAACTTCAACACCTAATATTGAGCACTATGATTAAAATGCAAGTAATCGGCAATCTTGGCAAAGATTGCGTAGTAAACACGGTCAACGGAAAAAATGTAATCAATTTCACGGTAGCGCATACTGAAAAGTACAGGGACAGCCAGGGCAATAACCAGGAGAAAACGACTTGGGTAGACTGTGCCTATTGGACTGATCGGACGGCAATTGCGCCTTATCTTCAGAAAGGTACGCAGGTGTTTGTTGAAGGCCAGCCTGAGGTGCGGAGTTTTACCCGCGGTGATGGTACAGCCGGTGCATCTCTGTCACTTCGCGTAAGAGAAGTTCAATTGCTGGGACGGAAAGGTGATAATGGCGGCACTCCAAATATGGAGGCCGTCTCTTCTAACCGTCAGCAGGCCGCTGCGCCAGCGAGTGTGGATGATGTAGCGGATGATCTGCCGTTTTAATAGCCGGAGAATTTTTCGGATGGCCCTGTTACGATCGTCGTAACAGGGCTTTTTTTTTGCCCGCTTTGGCTCACGCAAAGGCCGGCTTGCCGGCGGGCGGCAAGGCGCAAAAACGCAAAGAATTTAAAAGGCTGAATCATCCCGCCATTGGCGGGATAAAGGACGGAGCTTAGTGCTTTCCCTCCGCTTTCCCTCTGTTTCTCGCTCTGTGCTGGCGGCGTTGGAAAAATTACAGCCATTGATAATATTGGCCATGAGAATTTTTTTTTAATAGGAGGGATGTTTCATTTTGATCATTCATGTTAGTTGTCCATCGCGGCATAATTGTCGGCCCTACCTGCTGGCCGTTGTCCGCGTTATTCTTAGCCCATTCTTTTCATCCTCATCGCGCTGGGCGTGCTGATCTTTAAAGCGGAGTGCACAACACGGAATGAATTACCACAAGTGCAAATCTGTGACACAACAAAGGCCGATAATGGGGCCGACACTGACTGGCTATTATGCTGTGATGTATTTCATTCTGCTCGTCGACCTCCAACATCAGCACCAGTAATGAAGCGCCTGCGGTCCTTATTGAGTTCGTCAAACAGTCTTGAGCGCAACCAAACATTTAGAGAGATCCGTGCTTGTCTTAGATTTTGCCCCAGGGTCTCTATTCTGGGTATGCTAGCATTAATAACTGTGAATGGCAAAAAAAATTTGTTCTGCAACCTCAACCAAGCCGATCTCAATTTATCTTGCGGCCATGCAGGTGAGTCATTTTTCCTTTGACGAATTGTTTTCATTTTCGAGGAATGTTTTTAAAAAGATCGGATGCAGCGAACAGGATGCCGATCTCGCCGCACGCGTTTTGCTTTCAGCCGATATGCGCGGCATCGACTCTCATGGTATCGCAAGATTGAGCGGCTATGTAAGATTATGGGATGTGAAAAGGATCAACCCGCAGCCGAAAATCAATATCATTCATGAAACACCTTCCACGGCAACCGTGGATGGCGACAGCGGACTTGGACTGGTAGTAGCGCCGGCTGCGATGAAGATCGCCATTGAGAAAGCCAGGAATGTAGGAACAGGATGGGTAAGTGTACAGAACAGCAATCACTTCGGCATAGCCGGTTATCACGCGATGATGGCACTTGAAGAAGATATGATCGGCATCTGCATGACCAATGCCAGTCCTTTGGTTGCCCCTACATTTTCTATCGAACGCCTCCTTGGCACCAATCCAATTTGTGTGGCAGTGCCAGCCGGTGTACAACCTCCTTTTGTGGCAGACATGGCCACGACCACTGCTGCGAATGGTAAACTTGAAATACTGCAGCGGAAAAATGGCGTAGCGCCGCTCGGATGGATCCAGGATAAAAGCGGAAAGCCTTCCACTGATCCTCATGAACTGAAGATAGGAGGCGCCCTTCTTCCTTTAGGCGGTGATCGTGAACACGGGAGTCATAAAGGCTATGCCCTCGGTGCTATTGTCGATATTTTTTCTGCTGTGCTGAGCGGTGCCAACTATGGACCCTGGGTGCCTCCTTTTCCTGCATATGTGCCCATGCCGGTGCACATGCCTGGCAAAGGCATTGGACATTTTTTTGGCGCAATGCGCATCGATGCTTTCAGACCGGCGCAGGAATTCAAGCAGCATATGGATCTATGGATCGAACGTTTTCGTTCTGCGAAGACAGCAGAAGGATTTGAAGGTATTGTAATCCCCGGCGATCCGGAAAGGGAAATGGAAAAGGAAAGAAAAACAGCCGGCATACCGCTCCTCGGACCAGTGGTGGATGATCTTCGTTTTCTCGCAGAAAAATTTGGGCTGGGGCTTCCAATGGTAAACGCCGGATGATTCCGGATGAAGCATTCTTTGCGGATTGCGTTTGGGCCTATCTTTGCGCCCAAATCAAAAATTTCTCTCAACAGTCATGAAAGTAATGAAGTTCGGCGGCACCTCTGTGGGTAAACCGCAACGTATGAGTGAAGTAGCGCGACTGATCACAGCCGACAGTGAAGAAAAAATTGTTGTGCTCAGCGCGGTGTCTGGAACAACAAATGCCCTGGTAGAAATCGGAAATCTTCTTGCTGCAGGCAGGCGCGATGAAGCCAAGCAAAAGATCGACGCATTGGAAACGCAATACAGGGAATTTGTATCGAACCTTGTTCAGCAAAAAGACGCGAGGCTCAGGGGTGAAAGTATTCTGAAGGAACATTTCGAATTTCTCAATATCATTCTCCGCATCTCATACAGCGAAGCATTAAGTAAGGACATCCTCGCCCAGGGCGAATTGCTGTCAACAAAATTGTTCAGCACCTATTTGTCGGAGCAGGGTATTGCTCATGCGCTGATTCCCGCGCTCGAATTCATGAGCATCGATGCAAATGATGAACCGCAGGTGGAAACGATCAGGGAAAAGCTGACAAGGACACTGCAACAGCATAAGAATACAAAGCTTTTTATTACCCAGGGTTATATCTGCCGCAATGCGAGGGGAGAGGTAGACAACCTGAAGCGAGGCGGAAGTGACTACAGTGCTTCCCTGATCGCGGCTGCCGTCCAGGCAAGTGTTTGCGAAATATGGACCGATATCAATGGGATGCACAATAATGACCCGCGCATTGTAAACAAAACGGTTCCCATTGATCAATTGAGTTTCGATGAGGCAGCGGAGCTGGCATATTTCGGTGCCAAGATCCTTCATCCTGCCTCGATCTGGCCTGCACAGCAATACAAAACCCCGGTGAAATTGCTGAACACAATGGAGCCCGAAGCAAAAGGAACCCTGATCGCTGAAGAAGCTACGTCAAAGGGTGTGAAGGCGGTGGCCGCAAAAGACGGCATTACTGCTATCAATATCAAAAGCAGCAGGATGCTACTGGCTTACGGGTTCCTGAGAAAGGTTTTCGAAGTGTTTGAAAAATATAAAACTCCGATCGACATGATCACCACTTCTGAAGTGGCGCTGTCGCTGAGCATAGATAACGATGCGTCATTGAACGAGATTGTAAAGGAGCTTGAAACTTTCAGCACGGTGAGCATTGATAAAGATCAAACCATCGTCTGTATCGTAGGCAATGAGATCGCTGCGCATGCCGACACACTGAAAAAAGTATTCAACAGTCTTACCAATATCGATGTGCGCATGGTATCCTATGGCGGCAGTCTGCACAATATCTCCGTGCTGGTAGATGCAGGAAAAAAGAAACAGGTGCTCCAACAACTGAACACCGGCCTTTTTGGTCTATGATGTTTCTTTTTCCTTAATTGATTTTTTGCGTGTCAGATGATCAGCAGGGCATCGCCATAGCTGAAGAAGCGGTATTTGTCCTTGATCGCTTTCTTATAGGCTTCCATTGTAAGGTCGTATCCCGCAAAAGCACAGGTCATGATCAGCAGGCTTGTTTTGGGCAGATGGAAATTCGTAACCAGAGAATCTGCGATATTGAACTCATACGGCGGATGAATAAAAATATTCGTCCATCCTTCTGAAGGTTTCAAAAGGCGTTGTGCGGTAACAGAAGATTCAAGCGCCCTCATGGTTGTAGTTCCGATAGAGCAAATGCGGTGGCCGCCTTCCTTTGCTTTATTGACCACTTTGCAGGCGGCTTCTTCGATACGATAATATTCGGCGTCCATCTTGTGTTTGCTCAGGTCTTCCACTTCAATCGGACGGAATGTTCCAAGGCCTGTGTGCAATGTTACTTCTGCGAAGCGGATGCCTTTGATCTCGCAACGTTTGATCAGTTCGCGGCTGAAGTGAAGTCCTGCCGTAGGTGCCGCAACAGCGCCTTCATGCTTTGCATAAACCGTTTGGTAGCGCTCCCGGTCTTCTTCGTCCGGCTTGCGTTTGATGTATTTTGGCAGGGGGGTCTCTCCATATTTTTCCAATACCTGTCTGAATTCGTCTTCAGTTCCTTCATGCAG
Organism: Flavisolibacter sp.; assembly: GCA_035555175.1. Taxonomy (GTDB): domain Bacteria; phylum Bacteroidota; class Bacteroidia; order Chitinophagales; family Chitinophagaceae; genus Flavisolibacter. The sequence continues at coordinate 5,878 of DATMHB010000524.1, forward strand.
GAACTTGATAGTACGGCCACGTGAAGTAGTGTTGTCTATCACTTCGGCCACCAGTTCTTCCGAATCGCCGAAATATAATTTATTGCCCACGCGGATCTTCCTTGCGGGATCAACGATCACGTCCCAGAGACGGTTCGGCTTATTTAGTTCACGTAATAAAAAGACTTCAATCTTGGCTCCGGTTTTTTCCTTTCTTCCATACATGCGGGCAGGAAATACCTTGGTATTGTTGACCGTAAAAACGTCTTTGTCGTCGAAGTAATCCAGAATGTCTTTGAAATGCTTGTTTTCAATCTGTCCGGTTTTTCGATGCACGACCATCATTCTTGCGTCTTCACGTTTTTTAGCAGGATGTTGGGCAATAAGATTGAGGGGAAGGTCGAACTTGAATTGTGAAAGCTTCATGGGCTATTGTCTGTTATGATTGTTCGGGCCTCATGACGCAAACCAGGCAGTGAGTTGCGGGATATTAGTTCCAACCCCCGGTCTTACGGCACCGGGTATGGTCATTTAGCTTTAAAGTCGGCAAAAATAAGGTTTAAATCAGGAAAGGGCGGATTTTTTTTAGGGACCGCCCCCTTTTTGCCCGTGTTTATATTATCTTCAGCCGGGCACTAAAAAATTTAAAACCGATCAGTCTGTATGAAGAACCTCCTGGCCGTAGTTATTGTGTTGTTGGCTTTCAATAATTCATATGCTCAAAAAACACCGAAAAAATACCCCAGCCTTTTGTGGGAGATCACGGGAAATGGCTTAAAGAAGCCT
>DATMHB010000525.1:0-2584 GCA_035555175.1 Flavisolibacter sp.
TGGCTTTAATAATGCCCAGGAGCCGGGCATCCGTCAATCCTCACTGCGCAATGACAGCATTCGCTGGGAAGGACAAAAGTCTGCAGATATTGGTCTCGAGTTCACTTTCTTCAAGAACAGGCTCTCTGGTACCGTTGAATACTATAACCGTAAATCTGATGACCTGATCTTCGGTGTTCAGCTTCCATTATCACTGGGCGGTTATACGCTGAACAAGAACATCGGTGATATGGTGAACAAGGGCTGGGAAATCGAGCTCAATGGAGACATCATCCGTCAGAAGAATTTCAGCTGGAGAACGGAACTGAACTGGTCAACGGTGCACAATGAGATCACGAAAATGCCGGAGAACCAGAAAGAGATCATTTCCGGAACAAAGAAATTATCGGTTGGCCATTCCATTTATGATTACTGGTTGAGAGATTATCGTGCAGTAGATCCTCAAAATGGCGCCGTGTTGTTTACTGCCAATTCTTATGTAGCATCTAACAGTGTTATCTGGGGCAAAGACGATACCTTGTCTTATAGCCAGAACAATGCGAAATTCCATTATGCAGGTTCGGCCATCCCCGACTTCTGGGGTAGCATTACCAACACTTTCAGCTATAAAGGCATTGAGTTATCGGTGTTGCTGACTTACCAGATCGGTGGAAAGGTTTATGATGCCACCTACGCTTCACTTATGGGCGCCGGTGATTTTGGCTCCGCGTTTCATACCGACATCCTGAAGGCATGGCAAAAGCCGGGTGACATCACAGGTGTTCCGCGTATGGACAATTCAAAAACGGGCGTATTTGATGTAGCATCCGACAGGTGGCTCACCGACGCTTCGTATCTGAATCTCCGCAACGTAAGCCTGTCGTACCTATTACCAAACAGCATTCTTGGAAGGGTCCATGCCAGCAATGCCAGGGTATTCCTGAATGGCGAAAATCTTGGATGGATCTCTGCGCGTAAGGGTATGAACGTTCAGCAGTCCTTCACCGGTGTAACGTCCAACGTATATGTTCCTGCCCGCGTACTTACGGCAGGTATAAATGTTAACTTCTAAAATCAGCACAATGAAGAATAAGATCATTTTATTTTCTTTTTCCGCAGCCATGCTACTTGCAGGTTGTAAAAAAGATTACCTGGAAGTAACGCCAACCACTTCCATCGCATCTTCGGATGCATTTAAGACAACAGCCAACGCATGGGCGGCGTTGAATGGTATCCACCGTTCCTTGTACCTGCAGTATTATGGACAGCAGGATGAAGGCGGACAGGGTGCGAACATGACCTATATGGATATGCTCGGCGATGACCTTGTTAATCCGACAACGGGCAATGGCTGGTACATCAGCACTTACAGGTGGACCGCACACCGTTCCGCCACCGGTTCTGTTCCTTATTTCAACTACCGGTTTTATTATACCATCATTGCTAATGCGAACATGATCATTGACAATGTAGATGCTGCAACGGGTCCCGATGCAGATAAGAAGATCATCAAAGGCCAGGCGCTCGCCTACAGGGCATGGTCTTATTACCAGATGATCCAGTTATTCGGCAAGCGGTTCGATGCAAGCGGCTCGAACGATAACCCCGGCATTCCGCTGATCCTTTCAAGCTCCGTTACTGCAGCAACGCCCCGGTCTACTGTTGCACAAGTTTACACACAGATCAACGCGGATCTCGACCAGGCCATTTCATTGCTTGGCACGCCTTATACAAGGGCCAACAAATCCCACATCAACCTTAGTGTTGCACAGGGATTCAAGGCAAGAGTAGCGCTGACCCAGCAAAATTGGGCAGTAGCGGCTACTATGGCCAATGCCGCACGCCAGGGTTATGCATTGATGAGCACAGCAGACTATCTCAAAGGTTTCAACAACTACACAAACCCTGAATGGATGTGGGGCAGTCACCAGCAGGACGACCAGACCACCTACTTCTACTCTTTCTTTGCCTTTATGTCGGCTGATTACAACTCAACCAACATAAGAACAAATCCAAAAGCAATCAATTCAACGTTGTATAACCTGATCCCTGCAACCGATGTGAGGAAAGGTTTGTGGGATCCAACTGGCGCCAATACTGCTTTCCCGACCCCTCCCGGCGGCGTAAGAAAGCCCTATATGCAAAGGAAGTTCCTGTCGGCCGGCGGTAGCCTCAGCTCCATTGGCGACGTTCCGATGATGCGTGCGGCAGAAATGTACCTGATCGAGGCAGAAGCAAAAGCAAGGTTGAACGATGCATCCGCAGCAAACGTCCTGTTCCAGTTGGTGAGCAAGAGAGATCCGAGCTACGTTCAGTCTACCAAAACCGGTCAGGCATTGATCGATGAGATCCTCATTCAGCGCAGGATTGAATTGTGGGGTGAAGGTTTCAGATTTTATGACCTGAAGCGTTTGAACCAGCCGCTCGACAGAAGTGGTGCTAATCACGATCCGGCTGTTGCCGTAACCCTGAAGGTGCCCGCAGGTGATAAGCTATGGGAGTTCCTCATTCCTCAGGATGAGATCAACTTTACCAATGGCGTAGTGACACAGAATCCTCTTTAATGATAATGACAGTAAGTAAAAAGGGCGCCACACGGCGACCT
>DATMHB010000526.1:0-2419 GCA_035555175.1 Flavisolibacter sp.
CATCATTCAGATCGACTTCTCCGACTTTTTTGGAAATGACATTTGGGGGCTGGGCCCTGGAGGCCGGTTTGCGAAGTTCGCGCGCGAGGAGGAAGAGAGCTTCGTCCTGAATGGTAGTTGCGATCGCCTGACAGAATTGTACACCAGGACCACACAATTGTTTTCAGCACTTTTTGAACCGATAAAGATACTGGCGGCGGCTGCAGAAATGAGCCTGGATCAAAGTATTCTCCCGCTGAAAGAGGAGCTAAAGGAAAAGCATCCTCCGCATCTTGGACTGTTATTCGCATTTCTCAAACTCTTTGCACTCTTACAGGCCGACCTCAATAGTTATACGCGTAAGCACCTTGATTTTTTTTACAGGGAAGTGTTGAAGATCAAACCGGCGAAAGCAGTACCCGATCAGGCATATATCGTTTTCGAAATACAGAAGGAGCTGGATAAATACCTTTTGGCCAAAGGGCTGCTGTTGAAGGATGGTAAAGATGTGAATAAGGAAGAAGTTCTCTTTGCACTCGATGATGAGATCGTGGTCAACCAGGCGCAAGTGAAAGAAGTGCGAACACTGTTCATAAATAACCAGACCATACTCGATCCGGCCGACCCCACGCTAAACGCAACCCTCATAGAAGGTGTTTATATGGCGCCGGATGCTACGAAGGCTGATGGGGTAGAGAAAGATTTTCAAACGGATGTAAAGAATTATTACACCGTTGGCAATAAGGAAAGCAAGTATCTGCTGCCAGGCTTGAAGATATTCAAGCCGTACCCGAATGCGCGACTTGGCTTTGTACTGGCTTCACCGGTGCTGTTGCTGAAAGGCGGAACGCGCACGGTAACGATCAGTCTTCAATGCAAGGTGAATGAAGAAATTTGTAATGAGCTCAATAGCAGGAACTATCCATCGCCCAACAATTGCTGTCAGCCTGTTGCCGCGGCACCAACGGGCGAAGAAGTGACCTTCCCGCCTTTTCTATCCGTGTTCAGCCTCGATGTTGATTTTTATTCAATGCTGAACGTGGTCCTGAACGATGAATATTATTATGTCAGTCAGGAACTGATTGCGGCTGCTTTGAAGAAAGGATTGAATAATGATATCGCCGACTATTTGAGAGCTCATTTAAAGACGAGCAACGAAGTGGCCGATGCGGCGACGGCAAAACCCTATACCTATTGCCCGACCGAAGAAGATCACTTCGATGCCATTGTGGACGCAGCCGATTTTGAAAGCATGATCGATGTAACAGTTGATGTTGTAAAAGAATTCTTCCCGAAAAGAAAGCCGTTCAGGGTTTATTTCAGCGGTGAAAAAAAATGGATCGAGCCGGGCTCTGATTTTCCAATCACATACTCCATAGCTGCAGACCCTTCCAATCCACTCCAGTTCAGTTTTGAAATTGAGGCGATTCTCGGACCGGACAAAGATGCGGTCACGTTTTATAATAAAGACGCATTGCTCGATGAGCTGGATACAACGCTTCCGCTTGTCAGGATTGAACTGGACGATAAGTTCAAACGGTATATTGGCATCATTCCAAACGATGAAGCACCGAAGCCCTGCTGCCTCAGGCGAATTCCGGAAAATGATGACTTCCCATTCTCTTTGTACCATTTTTTCAGGAATGTAAAAGTGATCGAAAAGCTGGGCATGGATGCTTCAAAGCATGACGATGAAACGAGGATCGACGTGAAGGTTTGCGGGCTAAGGAACTTTGTTGTGCAGAACGACGAAAGCATTATGGATGTGAATGGACCAATCTATCCTTTCGGGTCGAGGCCTGATGTTCCTGATTTTACATTGGTAAATCCGGTGACGGCGGGAACTCGGAATTTGGTTGGTCCAAATTTTTATATTGGAAGCAATGAAGTATTGCGAAAAAAGTGGAACGATATTTTTATCAATATCACGTGGAAGGATAAGCCTAACAATTTTAACGAATACTATAAAGCTTATTATGTCGATCCAAACAATCATACGAAGTATGGGCTCGATGAAAACGGATTTCAGATCAACCTGTCGGTTTTAGAGAATGGGACATGGAAGAGCGAAATAGATCATGCTGCTCCGCCTGCTGTTACCAATATTCCGACCGGCTCTTTCAATCGCTTGTTATTTAGCAATGACAGTCCTCCTGCTATTTGTGCAACATCAGGCGCAGGGCAAACAATTTATCTAAAAAACAAATTTTTTGTGCTGGACCAGGCTTTTAATGTGAAGAACGTCGATCTTCAGAGATACGATGTTAGCACCTTCGATGGCTTTATCCGCATCAATCTTCAAAATCAGGATTTCCTTCATAAAGATTATGCGTTTGTTCTCGCGCGTCAGATGATTGCTTTTGGAAAGCTTCCTAATGAGCATGTTGAGGCGGCTGTTTATTACGATTCTACCAATCCGGGCGGAGGGCGGATTGTTATT
>DATMHB010000527.1:0-3140 GCA_035555175.1 Flavisolibacter sp.
CAGGTCCTTCCTGCGCCACACGATTGGAAGCACCGTTTGGATATTTGGCAAAATCCCTGGGCCGTGGCCTGGGACAACAACCTGAAGCCGTGGTCGGACGAACACAAGGCCTTACTGAAGAAACATTTGAAATTGTATGCGGATGCCGGCGGAACGTATATTACTACTTATGCAGTGCATTCACCCTGGGCCGATAATTCATACATGATAGAAGGCGGGATGATCGAATGGATCAGAAAGAAAAATGACACCTGGAAATTCGATTATAAAATTTTTGACGAGTATGTGCAACTGGCTATGAGCGTTGGCATCGACAGGGCCATCACGATTTACACGCCGGTGCCTTGGGGCTTCCGCTTCCGGTACCTGGATGAACAAACCGGAAATTATGTATATCGGTCATGGGCGCCGGATTCAAAAGACTTCAGGACCATGTGGAATGTGTTTCTCACCGATTTAAGGAAGCACCTCGATCAAAAAGGATGGTTCAATAAAACCTATCTCGGCATCAATGAAAATGAAATGAAGGAAACGCTGGCCGCCATTAAAGTGATCAAAGATCATTCAAAGCAATGGAAGATCACCTACGCGGGTAACTGGCATCAGGAGCTCGACTCCCTGTTGGATGATTATTGTTTTTTGTATGGGCAGGAATCGAATGTCGACGTGGTGAAGCAAAGAACAGCAAGAGGGAAGACAACGACTTATTATGTATGCTGCAATCCGCCTGTGCCCAATAATTTTTTATTCTCGCCCCCCATCGAAGGCAGATGGCAGGGATGGTATTCCGCAGCGCACGGGTACAGCGGCTTTCTCCGCTGGGCTTACGATGCATGGCCGGCCGACCCGATGAGGGATGCGCGCCATCCTTTCTGGCCTGCAGGCGATTGTTACATGATTTATCCGGGTGCCAAAAGCTGTATCCGTTTCGAGAAATTGCGCGAAGGGATTTCCGATTACGAAAAGATCAGGATCCTCAGGGAAAAAGCGGCAAAGTCCTCCGACAAAAAGGTTCAGGGATTGTTGCAGCAATTGGATCAGCACCTGCGGGTATTCCTTGCGGAAAAAGATTTCGAATCCAAAAAGATCACGGGTGACGTGGAGAAGGGAAAACAAATTGTAGAACAATTAAGCGAGGCATTAGCTAAATAAGATCCCGGTTCAAATGAAAATGAAGCTTCTTTTTTCTCTTGCCGCGATCTCTTTTGGCGTTGCAGCCTCTGCACAAAAGAGCCCGGTGCAGAGCAGCGAATACGATGCGTATATCTTAACGCACCTGTTAACGCCGGCCGGGCCGGTGCCCACTGCGTTTGATCCCAATGGAGTGTATCCGTATAACAGCTATTCGGAAACATCGAACAGGCCGGTACCTAAGAAATACCATTTTATTGTGGTGGAGAACGACCAGATGAAGGTTACCATCTGTCCCGACCTGGGAGGTAAAGTATATTCAATGGTGACCAAGCCCTCTAACAAAGAAGTATTGTATGTGCCGGATGTGATCCGTTATACCAGGATACTGCCCCGTTTTTATTTTGTTGCAGGCGGCATCGAGGTAAGCTTTCCCATCTCGCATTCCCCTTCGCAGAATGAGAAGTTGTTGTATAAGATCGACCGCACCGGTGATCGCATTTATGTTACCTGTGGTGAAAGGGAACTGCGGTTTGGTATGCAATGGTCTGTCGAGTATTCTTTGGGTGCGCATGATAATTTTCTGACCGAAAGGGTTCTGTTCTATAATCCGGGAAAATCGGCTTACCCATGGATGTCGTGGTCCAATGCAGCATTGCCATCGGCATCCGATACGAAATATCATTTTCCTAAAGGCAGGGTGTTATCGCATTCATCCGTGATCGATACCATCGACTGGCAACGGCAAGGGCCCCGAACGGAATCGGATATTAAAGAAATGACCGGTTATTTCTGGAAAACGAAAGATGCGAATGCGTTCGGCGCCTACACACCTTCCTTTGGTACCGGATTATACCATATCGCCGATGAGCAAATTGCATCGGGCGTAAAGTTGTGGAGCTACGGTGTTGGCGATGACAGCGCGTGGTCTACACTAAGTACGGCAAAGCATCAAACTTATATCGAGATCCAGGGAGGTCCCATCAGCGACCAGTCCATCAAGCTCGAGATGCAGCCACGGCAATCGAGGTGGCATGTAGAATACTGGATCCCTTCAGATAAGGAGCTTGATATTTATGCACTGAAGGTGCCGGCCGTCCAGCTTCGGTCAACCAAAGAAATTCCACTGTTCACATGGGCAAGAAAGAATGAAGTGGATGTATGGAATTCGTTGCTTAAAGCTTATCAAACAAAAAGCAAGCTGCCACAGGCGCCGCCCGTTGATCAGGATCTTTGGGCGCCCTCCGGCATGGAAAACCTGGATGCCCCTTTTCAATGGGCCATCAATCGTTCAGCCGGTGAGCAAAAAGATCTATGGCGCTTTTATTATGGCACGTGGCTGGCAGGGCGCGGGATGAGCGATCAGTCCATCGCCACATTGTCTGCTGCGAAGACTGGCGTTGCAAAGATACTGCTGGCAAGATTGCTGAAATTAAAAGGCGATCTGAATGGTGCCTGGCAAGCTTACAACGCCATCGATGAAAAATGGCTGCTGATCCATCCGCAGGTCGTGATCGAAAGAGATAAATTATTGCGTGCCCTGGGGGCAACGACAATTGCTGAGCGCGAGCAGTGGCTGTCGCGCGTCGCGGCGTTAAAGGACGAGTGGATCGCTGAAAGAATGGTGCAGCTTTTAATTGATAAGGGGGAAGTGCAAAAAGCAAAAGATCTTTTATTGTCGACACAATTTCAGAAAGTACATCAAACCTATACGAGAACGGGATTATGGAAGCAGATCACCGATAAGTTGAATATACCGTTCCTTCCGATACCCCAGCAACTGGGCGAGGACAGGCTGGCGAATTTCGGGGCGTACAGAGAGTATGAATAAATGCCCGGTGCTTCCGGTGTCGCTGTGTTTCACGCAAAGACCAAAGCCGCAAAGTTCGCAAACGATAAAAAAAGCTAAAAGGCAAACTACCTCAATCACGGGGCTTACTATTGCCCCTCGCTCCCGCTCTGTTTCCCGCTCTGTCTTTTCCCCTCGCTCCCGCTCTGTTTCCCGCTCT
>DATMHB010000528.1:0-4301 GCA_035555175.1 Flavisolibacter sp.
TCCTTATTCACGATTTTTTTCGGATCAACCGATTTCGCCGCAACTTCCGTCGCAGGCTCCTGATCGTTTAAGGGAACGATTGCCCCCAATGGCTTGTGAACAGCGGGTTTGTTTCCTGCCGTCATCATCGGACCAGTGGATGCATTACGATTGAAATAAAAAAGGCTAAAGCCCGCCATCACCACGATCACCGCGGCCACACGCACCCACATCGTAATTATGGCAACCTTTTCCGTTCTCCTGTACAATACCTGCTTATTCGGAAAAGCGATGATTTCGTTTGCGTCCAGTTTTGTTTTCTTCAGCGCGTCCCACTGCAGCCGGTAATCGGTATTGGCTGCCAGTTCCAGCTCCACTATTTTTTTCCGGTCATCTGTCAGTTCGTTGTCAATAAAAAGAAGCAGCTCTTCGTCTACGGCCGTCATTTTCATGTGCGCTGCCATCAGTTCTTCCTTGTCCATCCGCAATTCTTCAACAGGAAGTTTAGTGGTCATGAGGAGTTCAAGTTCTCCGCGCAGGTCGGGATGTTGCGACAGGAAGTTTTCTACCGCCAGGCGCTGATCTTCGCTGAGCTCATTATCCATATAAAGGATCAGGAACTCTTCGTAATTCCCCAGGTGAATATTAATATGGTTGGGTTTAGATGACATTTTCGACTTTTACAATGTATTCTTTTAATTGCAACCTTGCCCTGTGGAGATATACTTTGACCTGGCTTTCACTCAGGTTCATGATCTTTCCGATCTCCTCGTAACTATAACCTTCATAATCCTTTAGCATTACCAGTGACCGCTGCGTTTCACTGAGCTTTGAAAGCGCTTCTTCCAGAATGGCTTTCAGATTATTGGCCGGCTTGTTGTAGATCCTTGTTTCTTCCCTGAACCCTTCCTTCAAACTGATCTTTTTCACCTTGCGAAGGTGATCGATCATCTGATTATAGGCCACAGTAAACAGGTAAGACTTGCTTTTCGCTCCATCCACTTCGGCCCTATGGCGCCATAATTTTTCAAAAGCAGTCTGCACAACGTCGCGTGCATCCTCTTCATGCCGAAGGTTTTTAACGATAAACCGATATACGTTATCCGCATACAGATTCACACATTCATTGTATTCTTTTTCAGTCATAAACAGTTCAGCAACAACTTGATTCTAGCGTAATACGCTCGTCGGGGGAAAATGTTACAAAGGAAGATAGAAATTTTTATTGACTGGAGATCGAGGAAAACTGACGCGAAAGGCCATCCCAAAGCAAGTCTCCTTTGTCATAAGAGCCATGAGAAACTTTTGAGGTGCTGCAGATGGATCTTGTTTCTTTATAGGCAACGAATGAAAAGGCCGAAAGGCTTACCAAAAGGAGGAAGGCAAGAATGAACCATTTGTCGAAAAGAACCTTCTTCATGGCGTTGGTTTACTATATGACGAAGGTAGAATCTATGATGTTACAGGATTGCCAAAAATGCTTGATCAGGATCAAGTCAGGAGCAAATTGAGAAAGAGAGGGTTCAAACGCAGACGGCAAAAGACGGCGACTGTTCACAGAGGCAGCACTGATCTTTCCCTGCCTTCAGGGCGTTTTAAAATAATCTCAGCTGCACGCCTTTTGCGCGCTTTGGTGGCCTGGCATCGCCAAAAACGGTCTTCCCTCCGTACATCCAGCTTTGATCACGTTCTTTTTGTATCAGCTCCTGGAGCTGATCGCTAGGGAGAAAATCTTTTTCCGCGCGGATTGCTATTTCATGGAGCTTTTTTAAAGCCTCGCCTTTTTCAGTCTGTCCGATCTTTGCTTTTTGAACTGCTTTCTGAAGCGCATCGATTACTTCATCGTAAGTCTTTGTAGGAACTGGAAAAGGATGTCCGTCCTTACCGCCATGTGCAAATGAAAAACGTGCAGGATCCCTGAATCTTGAAGGTGTTCCATGGATCACTTCACTCACCAGAGCGAGCGACTGAACCGTGCGTGGTCCGACGCCTTCCATCATAACCAGGTCTTCAAATTTTTGCGGATTCGCTTCCTGGGCCAGCCAGAGCACCGTGCCCAATCTTTTAAGGTCTACATCAGCGCTGCGCACATCGTGATGCCCGGGCATGATCATATGCTGGATCTCCTGCATCATCTGCTCCGGTTTTTCATGAGTAAGAGCGAGCATGCCTTCGCGTGTTGCCTTTGCTTCAGCTGCCGTAAGATTGAGAATTTCTCCCTGGTTCACACCGCAAATGCCGGTGTGAGGCTCTTCAACAAAACTCTTGATATGCTCACTATGCCAGTGATAACGCCTTGCCATGGCATCGCCTTCACGCATGCCTTGCTGCACCACCGACCAATCGCCTTCATTGCTAACGATAAAATTGTGGATGTATAATTGAAAGCCATCCTGAACAACCGTATTGTCAACCTTTGCACTCAGCTTGCTGAAGCGTACAAGGTCGTCTCCGTTCAAACCTGTTTTATCTCCAACTAACAATAGTTCATTGGGTGCGTCGCGCGAAAATTTTCCTTTGCCTCCACAGATATAAATGCCCAATTCGCGTGAACGTGGATTTACGGCTCTTTTCAGCGCCCCCAAAACGGAAGTGGTAATGCCCGATGAATGCCAGTCCATACCCATTACGGCACCAAAGCTCTGGAACCAGAACGGGTCGCTCATGCGGCTGAGAAATTCTTTTTTTCCGTATTCGGCGATGATGGCCTCAGTAATGGCAATCCCCAACCGGGCCATTCGCTCGTACAACCATTTGGGTACAGATCCCGAGTGCAAAGGCAGGTCTGCCGAACCGCTACGCTTCATGCTTTAAAGATAGCCAAAACCGTTCCGCGGAAAGGCGCGCAGCTTGTTAAGAAAAATCAGAAAAATTTTGTTTATTACAGTACAAACCACCATCCCATGAAAAAGTCTATTGCTTTCTGCCTTGGCTTGCTAGCCGTAATGGGCGGCGCCTCCGCCCAGTCTGAGATCACATCTATTACCTATAATAAACAGGAACAGCCGGCGCTGATGCTGGACCTATCATACAAGGAAGACCTATGCCAGGATTTTATTGTGTCGAGCCTGAAAAAGACCGGCTATAATCCGGAAACAAAAGGCAAATTCTTCTGGAAGCAGAACAAGCTCGACGGCTTTTATATTTTTAAGGAAGTGCACCTGGAAGGATTGAAGGGAACGCTTAATCTTTATTTTAAAGTAGATGAGAAGCGTAAAGCAAAAGACGGCTCTGTGATTTATCTGTTGGTGAGCAAGGAGGAAGGGACATTTGTTTCTTCAGGCACCGATGAACAGGCATTCAATGCCGCGAAAAAATTCCTGAACAGTTTTGTGGGGCTGGCAGCAGCGTATAAACTGGACCTTGACGTAAAAGAACAGGAAGACGTAGTGAAGGACGAAGAGAAAAGGCTGGCCAGGCTACGCGATGATGAAAAAGATCTCACGAAAAAAATAGATCAGTTGGAAAAAGATCTGAAGAGAAACCGCAGCGATCAGGACGATCAGACCAAAACCGTTGACAAGGAAAAAAGGAAGCTTGCCGACCTCAAGGCCCAGGTGGCGGATCTAAAATAACACAATAAAAAAGCTACTGTTCAGTAGCTTTTTTATTACGGTAATCTTTCTTCCTGCTGCACTCTGTTTTCATCTTTTTGCCCATGAGCGGGACCAGCCTGTTGTTCCTCCGATTCATTCATCATGTTACTCATCGACTGGGTTTGCGTAGCGCTGCGGCGCTGTCCGTCGAATTCATGCACAGACGGAGTATTGTTCTGTTGTCCTTCCTGATGGGGATGATCCTGGTGATTAACGTCTGCATTTTTTTTATCGATACTCATAAAACTGATTTTCGAATGGAGTACAAAAAGCAAACCATTATCCGCCGAACTGCTGAAGGTGGTGGTCAAGGTGTCTGTAAGTAAATAGTCCCCATTCCTGTGACGACATTTTTCCAAAAAATGGATGGCCTGAAGCCGTTATTGTATATCCTTCATCTGAAAACCTGCGCACAAGTCCGATAAGTACCGACTTTTCGATTTCGAAATTTCTTGCATCCACGATCCTGAATTCTTTTGCAGTGGGCAGGTTGCGGGGCCATGGCCGGTTCGCGAACAATTTTTTCTTTGCGATCTTTCCAAAGACGAAACTGATGAGCGGACGTTTCATCTTCATCTCGCCAAAATAAACAAGGAACGGGCCCTGACAGTGCGCCATCATTTGTGCGGCATTCATTTTTCCCCATTTTGGTATGGCGGATGACTGGATGCTGTTCAGTCGCGAGATGATCTCATCGGCAGTTGACTGTTCAAATAGCGTATGCAT
>DATMHB010000529.1:0-4114 GCA_035555175.1 Flavisolibacter sp.
TAACCACCACAAGAGGATCTGTACAGGAAAGCTTTGGTGCAAGAGGCTATGGCTTTGGCAGCAGCAATTTATTCAAGAATGGCGCCCGTATCAACTCCGGCGTTATGCCTGAGATCAGCTCACTGGAAAGAGTGGAGGTACTCAAAGGCAGTGCGGCTATTTTATTCGGGCAGGTGGCACCTGGCGGTATTTTAAATATGGTAACCAGGCAACCGAAATTCAACCGCGGCGGTGAATTGTCAATGCGTGCTGGCAGCCACAACCTCTATAAGCCCGCATTTGATTTTTACGGACCGCTGAGCTCTTCGATCGCCTACCGCATTAATGGGACCTATGAAACCGCGGGAAGTTTTAGAGACCATGTCAGTTCCGACCGGTATTATATTAATCCCTCACTGCTATTCAAACCTGGCGCCTCCACAGATTTAATCGTTGAAGGCGATTACCTGTATCATCGTTTTACGCCCGACTTCGGTATCGGTAGCATTGATAATAATAAGATCCCGGATGTACCTCGTTCCCGCTTTATGGCTACTTCATGGCAATACAATAAAACAAGGCAAACAACCGCCACGGCCACTTTGAAGCATCAATTCAGCGAGAGCTGGAAACTCAACTCTTCGTTTTCCTATCAATTGTATAAAAGAGATTATTATGCGGTAGAAAGAGTGCAGGCACTTGCCAATGGAGATTGGACAAGGCCGCTCGGCAAGATCTTATCGAAGGAAAACTATTTTACAGGTCAGGCTAATTTGAATGGCAGGTTTGCAATGGGTTCGATGGAACATATTCTGCTGGCGGGTGTGGATGCCGATCATAGTGAAACTGTCAACAATGATTTTAGCTTCCCGGCAGTTAGTGGTTTGCCGGCGGGGAGCTATGATAAGATCAATGTTTTAGATCCATCGAAATATGTACAACGCACCGATATACCCACTGCTACCACGATACGAAAAAGAGTAGCGCCGGTCAACCGCTTTGGTGTGTATGTGCAGGATCTGGTAAAGCTTTCAGATAAATTCAATGTGCTTGCTGGTCTCCGCTGGTCGTATGTGCAAACAAAGGGCATCGATAGTACCAATTTAATAACGGGCGTCCAAACAACGGGCAAGGAGAGGAATGACCGGGCTTTTTCACCGCGCGTAGGTCTGGTGTACAAACCCTTTTCCACCACTTCATTTTTTGTCAGCTATTCCAATTCGTTTGTCGTGAACACCGGTCAGGATATTGAAGGCAATGCTATCAAGCCTTCACTGGTTGATCAGTTTGAAGCCGGTGTGAAGAATGAGTTCCTGAACGGAGCATTATCCGCCAACGTTACCGTGTACCGTATCGTTAATAACAACCTGGCACAGACGGCGCCCTTCCTCAGGGATGGAACGCCGAACAACAATACAGGTATCAGGCAGCTGACCGGACAAACCACAAGCGATGGTATTGAAGTGGATTTTGCCAGTCACCCCGTGAAAGGATTGGATATTCTGGCAGGCTATAGCTACAATTATATGCGTTATACCAGGACCGACACTACTGTCGGCAGCTTTAAGACCGGCGAGCGCCTCGTAAACAACCCGGCGCACACCGCCAATGGAAGTGTATTCTATACATTTGGCAACGGGCTGTTGAAAGGTGTAAAAACAGGCGTGACGGTGATGTATATCGGCGACCGCTTCGGCGGGTGGAATACCGATGTTACCGCTGTCAATCCTGTGAGGTATCGCAGCCGGATAATGGCTGTTGATGGATACACAACGCTTGATCTTTCTGCCGGCTATACTTACAAAAAAATCTCAGTAATGGGCAAGGTATCCAACCTTACCAATACCCTGAATTATTACGTGCATGAGAATTACAGTATCAATCCGATTCCGCCCGCACAGTTCATAGCTACGGTAGCTTATAAATTCTAACCGGTGCACACGAAAAGAGGCAGCCGAAATGTTGCCTCTTTTCATTCCTATAATAAAGTCCTGATGAAGATATTCTTTCGTCGCATACACCTTTACCTGGGCCTGTCTGCAGGATTGGTGATCCTGACTGCCTGTTTAACCGGCGCTATTCTCGTTTTCGAGAAGGACCTGCAAATGGCAATGAACAAGGAGCGGTATTTTGTGGATGCCGGTGCACGCAGGCTACCGCTCGACCACATGGTGCAACGGGTGAAAGACAGCTTTGCCACTGCAAGGATCAATAGCATTAAAATTTACGAGAGTGCCACACGTTCTGCTGAAGTCAACGTGTCATTTCCATCAAAAGATAAGAAGCCGCGGGAGGGTGGGAAAAAAGAACAAACAAAAGCGGCGTCGCAGCGGCAACCGGGATCAACCATCTTCATCGATCCTTATACCGGTCAGATCTTAAAAAAATACAGTTACCAGGAGACAGGGTTTTATACGGTCTTCAAATTGCATCGCTGGCTTTTAGGAACCGAGGGCAGCGTAGGCAAATATATCGTTGGCATATCTACGCTCATTTTCCTTTTTATTCTTCTCACAGGGATTATACTGTGGTGGCCAAAAACAAAGAGGATATTGGCGCAGCGTGTTAAAATAAAATGGAATGCAGGTTGGAAACGCATTAACCATGATATGCACCTGGTGTTTGGCTTTTACAGTGCTATTTTTTTATTCATCATTGCCTTCACCGGCTTGGCCTGGTCGTTTGAATGGTTTAACAACGGAATATACAAACTGACTGGTTCACCAATGAAGCCAGCACAGGCGCCCAGGACTGTTTTTGTGGCGAATGCAAAAAGCATTTCGTTTGAGAATGCATTCGTAGCGGCGAAAGCAATGGCTCCGCATGCGGCTTTTTATAATATCACCATGCCTAAGGATTCCACCGAGGCGTTTACGATTACAACACTTCGCAGGAATGCTATTCACGAAAATGCCACCGATGCTATTTATCTCGATCAATACTCCGGAAAATTTTTGGGCAGGCTCGATTTTGCCAACAGAAGCGTGGGAGCAAAACTGCGCGCAACATTTAAGCCTGTACATACCGGAAGTATCGGCGGTGTGCCCACCAAGATCCTGGCCTTTGTTGTTTGCCTGCTGGGCGTAACGTTTCCTATTACCGGAACCGTCATGTGGATCAATCGTTGTAAGAGGAAAAAAGCGCTGCGGTCTGGACTTATGAAGCATTAAACGCAATGGGCGGCAGCGCAACAGCGAAGAGCGAGGGAAAAAGACAGAGCGAGAAACAGAGTCCACCTACGCCAAGGCTTCGGCGGACAGAGCGAGGAACAGAGCCGGAGCGAGGGATATAGGTAAGCCCCGTGCTTTAGCTAGTTTGCCTTTCACCTTTTTATCCTTTGCGAACTTTGCGGCTTTGCGCGAAACACAGCCCGCTTACGCCAGGGCTTCGACGGACAGAGCGGGAGCGGGGGCAATAGTAAGCTGCATGCTTTAAGATGGTTTTGAATTTTTCCGCGGCCGCGGATCATTTCTTTTGCGCCCGGGCGGCACCCTCTCCCCGGGCTACCGTATATTTACGGTAATTGCCATCCCTGTTTTTTCCGTAAATTAGAATTCACTCAATCCCTCCCCCCTCAAATCTTCCACTGACCTCCTTTCCGTTTTACGTAAACTTTTCTTTTATGAAACGCTTATCAGTGTGCACAACACTTCTATTTATTTTATCTATGGTGCCTTACTGTGCTCCTCTGTATGCACAACCAATCGATTACAGCAGCTGCCCCGACTGCTCGGCAGAAGATATCGGCTTTTTGACGAAGGTGAATACCTACTATCAGGGAATCAACGGGCTCAATCCTTCGGCGCCGTCGACGTACAATTTGATCGGCAACCGGAAATTCAGCGGCACGGCCTATTCGATAACAAACTCGTTCTTCGGTGAGAACTGGTATCCGATCAGGACGGAAAAGCAGACACTCACCGGCACATTCCATAGTTTCTCCATTTCCAATTATGGTGATGAAAGTGACTGGAACATCGACCTGTTGCCAGCCGCCGGCTTTGAAGATTTTTTGGCGGATGCCATTCCCTACCAGAGAGATAACTGGTATGCAGATGCCGATTGGCCGAAGGACGAACAGGGACATCTTTTGATAGAATGTGAGATCACGCCCGATGAGCACCGGTATGGAAAT